>NZ_JBSFLZ010000113.1:0-23784 GCF_053599315.1 Saccharopolyspora sp. NPDC000995 | reverse complement strand
ATCGGCTGTCGAGCGATGCATCGCACATTTCAAGAACTGGAAGATACTCGCTACCGGATATCGAGGGCGCCTCGCCGAACTCCCCGGAATTGTCCACATCATCACGGCGCTCGAATTCTACCGACTCGGCTGGTAATGCTCGTGAATAAGGCTCCTCGTAATCGCACTACCCTCGCCATGCGAATATGACGACGCCTATGATCGTTTCGGCAGACCTGGCGGGTCCGAATTGTGCATATTGACGTGACCTGCGCTCGGCCACGAGCACCAAGTACGGGATCACATGGGTCGGGGCTTCCATGCGCGTTGTCGATACCGCGCTGGGCGAGTTTACAAGAAGACAGTCGGCAAATCTCTGCGACGTCATAGACATCGATAAGTCCACGCCGGTCCAACTGCTCGATGAGATCCTCATGCCGTCCGCACCCACGCGTTGCGGCGACGCGCGAAGAACACAGCGCCGAACTCGACCGCGCCGGCCACAACCCGTTCAGCTCCAAAAACACCGAACAGGTGCCCGGCTACCGCCTGACCCGCGCCCCCGCCGTCCTCCGCCACTTCCGCTGCCGAAGCGAACCCATCGTGGGTCGAAGGGAAAGGTGAGCGGCGTCCCACGCGAGCCGTTCGACCGGGACGCCGTTCAGCGGATCACGATCAGGCCACGTCCGATGTGGACGGTACCTTCTCGATCGCATGCCTGACCAAGGTCGTCAGGGTGTTCTTGGTGAGGTCCCGGTCCCGCGCGTCGCAGAGCACCATCGGCACGTCCGGCGGGATCGTCAGCGCTTCGCGGAGTTCTTCCGGTTCGTAGTGGTGCGCGTCGTCGAAGACGTTCACGGCTACTACGAACGGGATGTCACGGCGCTCGAAGAAGTCGATCGAAGCGAACCCGTCCTCCAACTTCCGGGTGTCGACCAGCACCACGGCACCGGCCGCACCCTGCGCGAGGTCGTTCCACAGCGGCCAGAACCGGTTCTGCCCCGGCGCCCCGAACAGGTACAGCACGATCCGCTCGGAGATGGTGATGCGCCCGAAGTCCAGCGCGACCGTCGTGGTCGCCTTGCGCTCGACGCCGGTGAGGTCGTCCACGCCCTCGCTGGCGACGGTAATCTCCTCCTCGGTGGTCAGCGGCGGAATCTCGCTGACCGCACCGACGAGCGTCGTCTTCCCGACGCCGAAACCTCCCGCGATCACCAGTTTCACGGGAATCGGCGCCACATTGGACTCGTGGGCCGGATCGATCCGCGCCTGCACAGGTCTGTGCTGTAAGCAACGGCCTTCGGCCCGGCTAGAGTCTGCAAAGCCCACGGTACACCTGCTCCAGGATTTCTCGGCTGACTTCGGTACGAGGCGAGCGCACGAGGATGGCGCCGTGGTCGAGCAGGTCGCTGCACAGGACCCGGACCACGCCCAACGGCTGTTGCATCTGGACTGCCAGCTCCGCCAGCGACACCGGACGCACGCAGGCGTCCAGGATCCAGCGGTACTCCGGGGTCAGTTCCAGCCGCGGTGCCTCCAACTGGGGCTCGACGGTCATGATCTGGCTGGCCGTGTCGATCCGGGCGTGCCTGCCGGTAGTGCGACCACGCGTGATCGTGTACGGGCGGACTATCGGACCCGCTTCATCGTCGTACCACGCTTCGTCCACGCTCAGGTCCTTTCCGCCGCCACGCCACGCACGTCCCTCGGAGCGGCCGACAGGAAGCTGCCGACCCGGGTGATCAGCCGGCCCATCTCGTAGGCGACCAGCTCGATGTCCGCCTCCGACGCGCTCAGCACTGCCAAGCACGCCCCGCTGCCGGCGGCGGAGACGAACAGGAATCCGCGCTCCATCTCGACGTGCGTCTGCGCAACTTGTCCTCGGTCGAAGTCCTTGCTGACGCCCTTGCCGATGCTGCGCATGCTCGACGAAGCTGCCGCCAACTTGTCGGCGGAGTCGCGGTCCATGCCGGCGGACTTGGCGATCACCAGTCCGTCGTTGGACAGCACGACGGCGTGGTCGGCACCGTGCACACCCCGCACGAAGTCGTCCAGCAGCCAACTCAGTTCCGATGCTGTTTCGGTCATGCCCACCTCACACACTTGCTCTGTTGTCTGGTCTGCTTACGATCGGTCGCCGGGCGCGTCGTCGAAGCCGCCGCGGAACGCCCGCCGGAACCCCGCCAACCGGGTCGGGGACGCGATGTAGGCCTGCTCCTCCTGCTCCGGTTCGTCGCGCAGGCCCTCCGCGAGGTGCGTCTGCGGGACGCGCTTGGGCAACGCCGGACGTCCGCCCGCTGCCCGCGGCCGCTCCGCCGCGGATTCCGGCAGCGGTCCCGGGTTCGGGTCGGGTTGCGGCACGAGCTGGAAACGGGGCGGGGCGGTCTGCGGGGCAGGTTCCGACTTCGGCCACTCGTAAGTCGTTTCGACCGCCTCCGGTGCCGGCGGGGTCCGCTGGTCGATCATGACCCCATTCCAGCTCAATTCCCGCGCCTGCGGCACCTCCGCTGGTGTTTCGAGTTGGTGTTTGGCGCCACTTCCCGCCCCGCCCTCGGTCGGCAAGCAGGGCAGCCCGCCGCTGCCGTTGCTGGTGCTCAGCGCGGTGTCGGCGTCCAGGATGCGGTCCGGCAGCAGCACGGTGGCGCGGGTTCCGCCGTAAGCGGAAACGCCGAATTTCACTGTGATGTCGCGGCGGTGCGCCAGCCGCGCTGCGGTGAACAGGCCCAACTGCTCGGCCTTGTTGTTCTCCAGCACCAGCCGGTCGAACTCCGGCGGCTCGGACATCATCGAGTTCGCGTGGTCGCAGGTCGCCGCGTCCATACCCAGGCCCTGGTCGGCGATGTCGATGGCGATGCCGCGCGCCACCGCGGTAGCGTCCACGTGCACCTGGGTCGTCGGCGGGGAGAACGCGGTCGCGTTGTCGATCAGCTCGGAGATCAGGTGGATGGTGTCGCCGACGGCCGCACCGCTGATCACCACCTCCGGGACATGCCCGATGACAACGCGCGAGTACTGATCGATCTCCGACACCGACGAGCGCAGCACGTCCATCAGCGCGACCGGGCGGTTCCACCGCCGGCCCGGCTGCTGGTCGCCGAGCACCAGCAGGTTCTCCACCGTGCGCCGGGCGCGGGTGGTCGAGTTGTCCAGGTCGAACAGCTTGGCCAGCTGTGCCGAGTTCTCCTCGTTGCGCTCCAACTGGTCGATGGTGCCGTGCATGTGCCGCAGCAGCCGCTGGATCCGGTGCGCCATGCCGACGAACACCACGCGCGCACCCTGCCGGGCCCGGGTCTCGCCGACGGCCGCCTCCACCGCTTCCTGCTGGAACAGCCGGATCGCTTGCGCCACCTGGCCGACCTCGTCGTGACCGTAGTGCTCCAGCGCCATTATCTCGGTCTGCACGTCGACGGACTCGCCGTTGCGCAGCCTGCGCACGACGTCCGGCAGTTTCTGCGCCATTTCCAGCGATTCGGTGCGCAGGCCCTGGAGCCGGGTCAGCAGCGCCTCGTCGACGACCGTGCGGTAGACGCGGCGGGAGAAGATGAACGACACGATCGCGACCGCCAAGGCACCCAGGCCGCCCCACAGCACCGTCCACAGCGGATTGTTTCCGTTGTCCACGCCTTCGGCGCAGACGTCGTCCGCCTGGGTGTACACCAGTCCGGACATGTCGGTGCCGACCTGGTTGGTGATCCGGCGCCAGTCCTCGAGCTTCACCGGCGCCTGGCTCTTGCTGAAGCCGGGGGTGGCGATGATTCGGTTCTCGGCAGCGATCAACTCCTGCCAGACGGGGCTGGCCAGCATCTGCTCGTACCGCACGCGGACGTTCGGCAGCAAGGTCGAGGCGCTCTGTTCCATCGCGATGTGGTGCGCGTCGATGTAGCGGGCGACCTGCCGGTACTGCTCGGAGGTCATCTGGCCGTTGCTCAACGCGGTACCGACCAACGACGCCTCGCGGGAGAACATGTCCGTGGCCCGGAAGAGGTCTGTCGCGGTGAGCGCGCCTT
Organism: Saccharopolyspora sp. NPDC000995; assembly: GCF_053599315.1. Taxonomy (NCBI): domain Bacteria; kingdom Bacillati; phylum Actinomycetota; class Actinomycetes; order Pseudonocardiales; family Pseudonocardiaceae; genus Saccharopolyspora; species Saccharopolyspora sp. NPDC000995. The sequence continues at coordinate 19,798 of NZ_JBSFLZ010000113.1, read as the reverse complement.
GCAGCGTCTCCGGGTCGGGGACGATCCGCGCCTGCATGTCGGCGAGGTACGTGGCGGTGTCGAACAGGCCGTTGTAGAAATCGCCGATCTCCTCGACCGTAGCCTGTTTGGCGGCCACCTTCGAGCGGATGTCACTCATCCGGCCGAAGTAGCCGGTCAGGTCGGCCATCGGTCGCCGGATCTCGTTCGGCGCCGACACGAGCAGCCTGCTGGCGACAGCGTTCATCTCACCGATCGCGCGATCGGTCCGGCGCTGCTGGTCGATTAGTTCGGTCATGTCCAGCCCCGGCTGGCTCACGACCTCCAGGCTGCGCAAGCGTTCCTTCTGCACCTCCTCCAGCGCGGCCATCGAGGGCAGCGACAGCTGCCGGATGCCAGAGGCGACCTGCTGGGTGTAGATGGCGTGGAAGGCGAACAGGGCGCACCCCGCGACCCAGAGGACGCCGACGACGATCCACGGGATGACCACTACCCAGGTCAGCCGCGACCGGATGGAGTTGTTCGACCTCTCGGACCGGCGTCGTCTCGGTTTTCCAGGGGGTGCCGAAGGTTCGTTCTGGGTTGTCACTTCCACGCACTTTCCATGGTTCTGGCCCGCTCAGGGACAGGCCGCTCGGCACGCCGCGGACGCACTGCCCCGCCCGCAGGCACACGCGCGTGTCCCCCTGACGCAAACGCACTGTATCGGATCAAGATCACTTGAGAGTGATCGGACTCGGACGTTCGCGACAATGAACGCGGAAATTCCAGGGGCATTCGAGGCCCCCGGAACCCCGCTGGTCAGCCGACCGAAGGCTGGCGGCGGACGACCCCCTGCCGGAGGAACCTGCCCGCCTCGAACACCAAGACCGAGCGGGAAAAAGTCGTCAATGCCGCCCGTTGTGCGGCGATTGCCAAGCGAAGGCGGCGGCCAGTTCTACACCGATACTTCTTGGGCCCGAGCCGAGATGTGTACGCGCAGTTCCGCGAGTTCCGGGTCGGTGAAGGTTAAGCGCGGCCGATAACGGGATCGGGCGTTTTCGAGCGGCAATTCCGCGAGCGCGCCGGGATACCAAGCCGCGGGAACGCGGGAACGCCGCCGAAGCCGAGGAGGGCTCGCGGCATCCGCCCAACCGGCCCACCGCCTCCGCCGCGGCTGAAGTATGCGCCGCAATGCTTATCCCAGCGGACGGTGCTGCACAGCGGCAGCATGTAGAACGGGTGGAAGCTGATGAGCGCATCCACGTCGTCGTAGTAGCCGCGCAGCCCGTGCGCGACCTTGGAGCCCTGTCCCTTCTCGGCGGGCTCGCCGGTGTAGCGGAATCGTGCCGCCGATCCCGTTGCGCCGCATCGCTTCCTTCGCCGCGAGAACGGCTCCCAAGGTGCTGATGCCCAGCGCCGAGTGCGGGTCGGTGTGCCCGGGCGCGTGCGGGCTGACACCGGGCCGGGGTTCGGGGCGGAGCATGCTCGCCTGGCAGTTGCCCGGTACCGCGTCGTACTCCGCGTAGGTCAACAACGTCGGCCCGGGGCCGTTGCTTCAGGTCGCGGAGAACGCCGTTGGCATCCCGCCGCTGCCTGCCTCGACCTCGAAACCTTCACGCCGCAGCAGGTCGCGCGGACGATGACCTGCGGGAGGTCGACGCGCACTGCACAATCCTGGCCGGAGAAGGGGTCTTCGGCGGCCCGGCGGTGGCACGCTTCGTCGACTCCGCACTGGAACCGCTGCGCCGCCGAGACGAGCGCCCCCGGGCGGGGACCCCGAGCCTCGTGGACTGCGCGCGGACGTTCCTGGACGAGGGCCAGAACTTCGAGGCGGCGGCGCGAAAGCTAGACATCCACCGCAACACGCTGCGATCCCGCCGTTCTGGGTACTTCACCAGCGGCCACCCAGGTTACGCCTGCTCGCGAGGCGTGTGTCAGGCAGCCGGCAAGCAAACCCGGACGACGAGCCCGCCCTCGTCACGTGGCCGAGCGGTGACGGAACCGCCGTGTGCTTCGGAGATCGCTCGCACCACCGAGAGTCCGAGGCCGCTTCCCGGGGGCGGGTTCGCCCTGTTGAAGCACAACCGCCTGAACGGTTCAAACAATTGGTCGATCTTGGTGGTGTCGATGTGGGTACCGCCGTTGGCGATCTCCAGGACGGACTCGGTCGGCGTGCCAGCGGTGCGAACGAACACCCAACCGCAGGGTTCATTGTGGACGAATGCGTTCTCGATTAGGTTGCGGATCAGTTGTTCGAGCAAGGCGGCGTCGCCATGGACCTTGGTCACGTCGAGTTCCGTTGTGGGCTTGATCTGTTCGTCGTTGCGGGCGATTCGCTCGTGCAGGATGCCGCGAGTGAGGTCAGCCAGGTTGACGGTGTCTTTGCGCTCGACGGTTTCAGCGTTTTGGGCCAACGCGAACAGTCCGGTGAGCACGCGCTGTTGATGGTCCAGGCTGGCGAGGAATTTGCGGCCCAGCTCTATGGTCCCGGCTTCCGCGTCAGGTCGCGCCATCGCCACCTCGGTGACCGCTCGCTGCGCCGCTACCGGGGTCTTCAGCTCGTGAGCGGCGTTCGCGAGGAATCTGCGCTGGCTGTCGAACGAACGCTCCAGCCGCGCCAGCATGTGGTCGAAGGCATCGGCGAGTTCCTTGATCTCGTCGTTGGGCCCGGTTAGGCAAATGCGCGTGCTCAACTCCTGGTCAGCCGCCCGCTGAGCAGCACTCGTGATGGACCGGACCGGGCGCAGCGCCCGCCGGGCCGTCAACCACCCCAGGACAGAGGCCACCCCCATGACGATCACTAGGGCGACGACTCCGTTTCCGAGCACGGACGAATACGTCACGGTGCCGGTAACATCGACGAGTTCCGGATCTCCTGGGTCAGTCCCCGGCATCGCCCGAAGCTCGGGGGCGGCGTCCGCCGGCGACGAGCCAGAGACCGGGGAGGTACTCGTGGTACCCGCTGGAGTTACCGGCTGCGCCATCAGCAGGATCAGGCCGAGCATTATCCCGCCCGTGACCGCTGTCAGCATCACGTACGCGAATGTCAGCCTGACCCGCAGCGGCCAGCGTTTCACGGGATCCGGTACCCAACACCGGGAACGGTCTCGACAGGTGAGGGATCGCCCAGCTTGCGCCGCAGCGTTGCCATGGTGACGCGCACGACGTTGGTAAAGGGATCGATGTTCTCGTCCCATGCCGTTTCCAGTAGTTCCTCGGACGAAACGACCGCACCATCCGCACGAAGCAATTCTTCGAGGACAATGAATTCCTTTTTGGTCAAGGAAACCGGGCGATCGTGACGCGTGACCCGGTGCCTTGCCGGGTCCAAGGCGATGCCCGCGCGTTGCAGTACCGGCGGGACAGCCGGCCTGCTCCGTCGTCCCAGTGCGCGCACTCTAGCGACGAGTTCGGTGAAGGCGAACGGTTTGGGTAGATAGTCATCCGCACCGAGTTCGAGTCCAGCGACTCGGTCGGCGACCGCGGACGCAGCGGTGAGCAGCAAGATCCGTGTCTCGCGACGCTCCGCGATGAGCGAGCGGCATACTTCGTCGCCGTGCACCAAGGGGAGTCCCCGGTCGAGTACAACGACGTCGTAGCTGGTGTTGACGCATCGATCGAGCGCGGCGGCACCGTCATAAACTACGTCCACGGCAAGCCCGCTATCCCGCAAACCCTCACCCACCGCGTCCGCCATCATTCTCTCGTCCTCGACCACCAGTACGCGCATAGCACTCCTATACCATAAGGCGCGCCGCCTTCGACGAGCGAAAAGTGCATACGGGCAACACGACCTGCACGTTTCGTCCTAAAGAAATGATAAGGCGTTGCCTGACGCTCCACCAACACCGGATCAGGCATTCTGGCGCTCGTTCCGATGAACATTCAGAATAAACACCACAACACATTCGGAGATTTTCACATGAAGGCAATTCGAATCGTGCAGTCACTCACGTTGGCCGGCGTGGCTGTTGCCGGTCTCGTCACCACCTCCGCATCCGCTCTCGCCGGAGGCACTTCTGAGATCCCCGCGCTTCCGGCTGCGCCCGCCATCTGCACGCCGGACGGCGCGCCGGCACCGACACTTCCCGCCCACAGCTACGACCCCAGCGACGTGCCGGGCGTACCGGCCAATCCCATCAATTGCGAGCCCGCCGGAGAGCCAGGCGTTCCCCCTTCGGACGCGCTGAAGGCATGACACGCTGAGAGGTGAGTTGTTGCCGGGCGGGACGACCGCCCGGCAACAACTCATCCGGCTCGTTTTTGAACCGGCGTCGCGGGCCCGCGAGCGCCGCCGACATGTTCAGGCCGTCCGCTTGCAGCACCGGATGGATCAGCCGGTACGCGGCCGAGCGGCTCACGTCGAGCTCGCGGGTGGCTTGTGCCACGGAGATCCGGCCGTCGTCAACGAGCAGTGATGCGAACTTCGTTGATCATCGACGGCATCCCGGACCGAGTCGCACTCGTCGCCGGAGTGCTGAGTCGAATTGCCGACGACGCGTCGTGCGCCGTTGAGGGCTATGCCCAGCGGGAATGGCCCCCGGTCACCAAGGCGTTGGCGTGGGCGGCGAGGAGGTCGAACGGGTCGAGTTCGGTGCTGTCGATTTCGACCACGTGCCAACGGATTCCCGACGATGCACCGTGCAGCGCTTCGGCGAAGATCAGCGGTCGCAGGGTTCGGTGCGCGATGTCCAGGCCCTACGGTGATGCGCTCGTCGTCGCCGCCCCGCTGGGATCGGTCGCGGCCGATCCAGTGCGACCGCCACGCTTCGTGGGCTGCTCAACGGCCAGACCGCAGACCTCGCCGCAGCATCACGATCGCCAGCACGAACAGGCCAGCTTCGACGATCAGGGACAGTACGCCCAACGGCTCCGCCCAGTTGCCCATGTCGTCGCTGTAGTCCGGCAGCCCCGTACCTCGGGAAAGCGTGTAACCTGCGAACGGCCCGGCTGCGACACCCAGCGCCAGGGTCCAGCCGACCCGCTCCCAACCGGCGATCAACAGCAGCGCCGTCAGTACTCCGGCGGCCTCCAAGATGTAATACAGGATGCCCACGTACGCAGGCTCCTTCGAGCCCGGGAAACCGCCCTGGTCAAGCACGTGGATGACAGCCACCGCGACGCAAAGCACCGCCCCGACGGCTCGGGCCGCAACACCACTCGCCAGTGCCGAACTCGCCGTACTACTCGCACCGTACCTAGCCATCAACCCCTCCAGGCTCGACGCGATCAGCTTCGCCAAACGACCAACCGGTCACTAGGGAACAAAGTCACCGCGTTCACGTGCACAGCGCTTCGGGCACCCGGCAAACGATTGCCTCCTACGAGCAACTCGCGGACCCATACCGCGTGCCGCGGACGCTCCGCGGCCAGCGTCGACTGTGTCCGCTCGATGCCGGACATGTGGCGGCACAACGGCCGGCGGCTCGCCGTCGAGCTGCGTCAGCCCGCTGCGTCCGGGCCCTGCACCGTTGGCGCCGCCGGGCCCACGCCGAGTTGCCGCTACGGTCCGTGGCCGCCGCGAGCTGAGGCACGCTTGCCTCGGTCGGGGGCACTCCCACACGGCGTACAGGTCGAACACCGCGGGCAAACGCGCCCGAGGGCACCATCAACTCACCGAACCTCGCATCGACCCGGTCATCGGCCGGCTCCGAAGCGACACCTGACGAGCCTCGGAGTCACCGCGGTTCGGTGCCATCAGTGATACGGATGCGATCCGTATCACCCGTATCACTCCTAGTAAGGCGCAGTGGCCCGGCTGGGCGGGCCTCGACGGGACATGCGCGTGTTGATCAATTAGCAGGGGCTAGGCCACCCCGTTGGACGCTTGCTCGGCGCTAGTCGAGCCAAGCATGATCAACTGAGCCGACTGGACAGAGAGGGGCCGGGATGCACTGCGGGGAGTGCTGTCTACCTCTGCGGAAGACCAAGGCAGGCACGGTGCCGGTCCACTATCTGGAGGACGTGCACACCTTCAACTGGGTACAGAGACGGTGTCCGGCATCAGGGACCACGAGGTTCGTCGACCGCATCGACCAGTGCACCCGCCCACGAAGCCGCCGCCCATGCCCGTCCTGCGACCAGAAGTTCACCCTGAACAAGAACGGCAAATTCCCGGCTCACAAGGCAAGTGACGGCCGAGAGTGCAGAGTGACGAGAGACAACCGCGCCTAGTACGGCGCAATACCGTCATCTACGACGCCAACGTCCTCTACCCCAACGCTGCTTTTGGTTCACCAACGCTCAACTCTGCCGACCTCGTCCTCGACGGCGGAACCAGCGTCTAGCCCGGCCGTGGGCCGTGCGTGCTTTGGTCTGCTGGCCCGAAGTACGTACGGGGCCTGGACAGCCCGCAGAACGCGGCCAGCTCTGTCAGGAGCTGTTCGGCGACGTGTTCCTCCGACACCGTTGCGCGGTGCTCGCGCAGCGCTGTCGGCAGCGCCGGATCCCAGGGGATGTCGGTGATGTTGCCGGGCTCCGGCCGCCCGGGGCGGACCGCCGCGAGGTAGTCAGCCGCCGACATGGCCCACGGTTGCGCACCGGTGCGGGCAATGACGTGCGCGGCGATGCGGAGACCTTCGCCGTCGAAGTCGCCGTGATAGCGCACCTGCGCGCCCGATTCGGTCAACTGGCGCAGCAGGTGCGTGACGGCGCTGTTCGGCCAGCCCGACGTCGTGACCAGCGCGGGGCAACCCGGCCCGAAGCGGGCGGTCGCCATCGCGACTATCGCGGGATTCTCCACCGCGTGCACCACCGTCGCGCCTCGCGGCGGGCCGTAGTCGCGGAGCTGGGCCAGCGTCACGACCGCCGCATGGCCAGCTTCAGTCCACGTTCGCAGCGTGGCCGAGAGCGGATCGGTTCCGCCGGGCCGGAAACCGGCGGTGAGCACGGAGGTGGACAGCGCGTCGCACTCGACTCCCGCGCGCTCCCAGCACGCTCGTCGTTGCTCAGCGTTCTGCGGCGGTTCCTCGTCGTGGATCGCCGCCAACGCTTTGAGGACCAGTGCGGACGCCCGGGTTCCGTCGTCGAGCGCGTGCGTGTCATCGCAGACGTCACCAGCCAACGTGGACAGTGGGCGCCCATCAGAAGGCAACGCCACCAGCACGGACAAGGCTTGCGCGACCACCTCCCGGGTCTTGTCCGTCGACCCGTCGATCAAGCCACCACGCCTGATTCCGGTCGCCCACCCGGCCAACGCGGGCTCGGCGCGCACGACAGGATGCTCGTCGAGCCACGCCCAGAGCTCGGCCCGGGCGCGGGTTGCCGCGAGCCGCATTTCCGCCCGGTTCTCCAATCGGCCGACAACGAGTTCGACGACTTCCCGGGCCGTCGACCCGATGGCCGATCCAAGCACCTCGTCCAACACCCGCACCGACACCGACGCATCCGCTTCGGGCAGCCGGTCGAGCCCGAGGAGGTCGGCGAGCGCGGCGCGCTGGTCCGGAGCCAGACCGCACAACCGCACGCTGTTTACTGCTCGGCCAGAGGAGAGCCTTTCCCACAACGAACGCCACAACGGCGCGAGTTCCGGGGTGTCGTAGCGGGCCCGCGCATCAGTCATCGAGCCGCTCCTCGTCGTCGGCGCGCAGCTCGTGGCCGTCCCAGGTGAACCGGACGGTCGTCACCGCGTCGTCGTCGGTGCCGGTGACGAGCTGGTGGATGGCAATGCCGGTCAGCTCCTGGTAGTCGCACCACTCGTGGTCGGAGGTCAGCACCAGGTCCAGGTCGAAGCCGACCAGCAGCTCCAGGAGTTGTCCGCGGTTGGTGCTGTCGACCCCGACGAACACCTCGTCCAGCAGGATCAGCCTCGGCGCGACCGGCGTGGACTGGTAGTGCGCGGCAGCCGCCGCGAACAGCGGCAGGTGCAGCACGATCGCCTTCTCCCCGCCACTGAGCGCGCCGTGCAGGCGCTTGGTGACCGGCTGCCAGCCTTCGCCCCGGCCACGCTCCACCTTCACCACGAACTGGTGCCACGCCGTGTAATCCAGCACCTGAAGCAGTTGCTGCTCCCAGCCCGTCGCCGTGTCGGCGGATCGAGCCTCGTCCACCCGCTCGCGGAAGAACCGGTGCAGCGCATCGCGTTCCGGTTCCGCCAACGTCGCAGGGTTGCGCAGCAGCAGCTCGCGCGCCTCCCGGGTACCCGCCGGCAGCTGCGGATCGACCTGCCAGACCAGGCGGACCCGCACGTTGGAGGCGGTGCGCACGCGTTCCAGCCGGTGGTTCATGGTGTCGACGAGCTCGTTCGCGGTCCGGATGCGTTCGGCGATGTGCCGCCGGGTGTCCCCGGTCAACGTCTGGTCGAACAGCTCCCGCTCGGCGGCGGTGATCTGCTCGGCGGTGCGCTCCTGGTCGGCCCGCAGCAGCTTAAGCAGCGCCGCAGCGCCGTGCCGCACGCCGTCCACCGTCGCGGTGAACAGGCTGATCTCCTCGCCCTGCTCTAGCTCCAGATCGGCACGGCCGGCCAGCAACGGCTGGGCGTCGTGCACGGCCTGGGCAAGCCGTCCTTCAGCCTCGCGCACATTCTTCGGCTCGTGGAGCACGCCGGAAAGCTCCTCGGCCAGCTTGCGCGCCGCATCCAGCGTCGACCGCTTGCCGTTGAGCGACCCGGGGCCGAGCTCGACCCGCGCGTCTTCCGGCAGGCTCCCCGCGACCTGTTCGCGGAACCGCTCCTCTGCGCCGTCCCGCGCCTCGGTCGCAGCTGCCATCCTTGACTCATCTTCGCGCTGTCGTTCGGCCAGCGCACCGATCTGCTCGACCAACCGCCGTTCGGATTCGCGCAACCGCTGCTGCTCTACCGCGATCTCCGAGCTCCGAGACCGGAGCTCGGCGAGGTCTTCGTCCAGTTTCCGGAACTCGGTTCCGACCGATTCCTCAACGGTACGCAGCTTGATCGCGGCGTTCTCAGCTTCCTGGCCACGCTCGTCGGCGGTTTCCTGCGCTGCTGCGGCGTTGCCCGAGGACTCCTCCGCCCGATGCCTCGCGTCCCGCGCCCGGTCTGCCGCGGTGCGGGACTCTGCGCGGATGTCCAGCCAATGGTCTGCTGCTGCGCGCAGGTTCCGGACCGCGGCTTCGACGCCGTCGAGCTTGTCCTCGGCAGTCGGCAAGCCGTGCGTGGCCGCTTCGCTGACCAGCTCTTGCCACGCCGCCGCGACCTCTGCTTCCCTGGACTGCCGGTCCCCCTCGGCGGCCGATAGCGCATCGGCGCGGGCCGCCCAGAGCAGTTCTGCCTTGGCGAGCTCTTCCTCTGCGGCATCGACTCCGTCGAAGCCGGGCCGCTGCGCGAGCTCCGCGGCGAGTGCTTCGCGTTGCTGCGTGACGCTGCGCAGTCGATCGCCGACGTCGTCGACGCTGTCCCGAAGGGCCTCGATCAGCTCGTCCAGCTCCGCGATGCGTCGACGGCGGGCTCGTTCCCGGGCGGCCGCGCCGATGTACTCCGCTTCCGGCTTGTGCCAGCGACCGTGCGCGCTGGCCAGCCGCCAGGTGCCGTCGCCGCCGATGGCCGCGGGGTGGTTCGGTGCGGTGTCACCGAAGGCGATCCCCGCCAGCAACCGGTGGACGCGGTCCGCGCCTACTGGGGAGTTCTCGTCCACGACGAGCAGATCGGCCAGGCAACGGCCGGGCGCGGCCACCGAGAACAGCGTCTCGGCGAAGGTGTCCCGGTCAGGGGCGCTGAGCGTGCCCTTGGGCAGCACCCAGGCGTCGAGCAGCCCGGCGGCCTCCAAACCCGCCTCAACGGCAGTGCGCACATTCTCCGGCACTTCCGATCGGAACTCCAGCAGTCGCCACAGCGAAGCGCCGTCGGCGCTTGCCCGATCCATGCCGCGGGTGCGCGGAGCGGGCGGTGGGCGATCAACCTGCCGCTCCAGCTGGCCGCGTTCCGCCGCGTGTCCGGTTATCTCAGCCAACAGCCCGTCCCGGGTGGCGCGCAGCTCGGTCTCAGCGCTGGAAAACCGTTCGCGCACAACGGTCTCTGCGTCGCGAACGATCCCGAGCACGGCAGCGCGATCGGTGAGAAGTTCGGCGAGCTGTTCAGGTTCGCGCATCTCCAGCTGCCGGCAAGCCTTCGCCCATCGCGTGAGCTCCGCCGCCAGTTCTTCGAACCGCCGCTGCCGCGCCTGCCGAGCCGCTACCGCGGCTGTCTCGGCCGCGGCGAGCTGCTCCCGCGTCGCCTCCTCCCACCGTTGCGCGGCGCTGCGGTGTTCCACCGCTGCGCGGTGCGCGCTCGCTGCGCGCCGCACCTGTGTGACTTGCTCCGCCTTGCTGTCCACGGCGGCTCGCAGCAGCCTTCGGCCGCTCGCGGTGTCCGCGCTTCGCGCGATCTCCTCGAACACCGCTGGCATGCCGGCTCGCTCCGAGGCTTGCCGAGCGTCGCTGGCCCTTCGGTCCGTCTCCTGCTCGGCCTGCTGCGCCGCGCGAGCGAGCTCTGCCGCGCGTTCGGCGTCCCGCTCGGTTTGCTCGTGGAGGTGCGCCGCGTGCCTGGCGGCCTCGGCGGCGTGACGCTCGGCCGCTGCTACCGACTGCCGCAGTTGGGGCAGCCGGCTGCCTTCTCGGTAGGCTGGCGAGTCGACGATTCCTTCGATTCGGGTGTCGGTCCGGCTTTTCTCCGCTGCGAGGTTCTTGTCCCGCTCGGTCACCGTCGCGAGTTCGGCCTGCGCCTTGGTGTGTTCTTCGCGGCTTTCCCGGGCCGCGCGGGTAACCTCGGTCATCCTCGACGTGGCGGTGATCAGTCCGGCCGCCGTGGACCGCAGGACCCGCTGGGCGTAGGTCTTCTGCCTGACGGCGAGTTTTCCGGCCTCGATCACCTCGTCGTCGAGTGCTTTGAGTTCTTCGCGCTGTCGGTCGAGGCGTTCGAATCCTTCGGCGATTTCGGCGATGTCGGTGTGGTCCAGTGGCGGCAGGGCCTTGGAGAGCAGCGTGGACAGCACACCGGGGTCCAGCCGCTCGGACAATTTCGGCGTGCGCAGCTGCAGCAACGCGGTGATCAACGCGTCGTAGCGCTGTTCGCTTACGCCGGGGAATAGCGTCTGCCGGACCGCCCGTCGGTAGTCGGCTGGCGAGCCGTAGACCTCACCGGTGTCACCGATCTCGGCCACGAGATCGTTCTTGATCAGCGGCCTGCCTGCGTCGTTGACCAGTCGGACGCCGCCCGGCAAGCCGATGCGTCGCGCGGTCGTGAAGTACGTGGATGTCACGTTCTTGGTGTTGGCGGTTGCCTGCAGCCGGGCACCGCAACCGAACCAGGCCGGTTCGCCGTCGACGATGCGGCCGAATTCCAGCCACACGTAGCCGACCCGGGTGCTGCCGGTGTTGCCCTCCCCCATCAGGTTCCAGTGCATGGTCCGGTCGCCGCTGCCGAACGTGGACAGCCGGTGCGGCCGCAGGCTGGCGTCGAACAAGTACGGCAGCAGAAGTTCGAGCGCCTTGGACTTGCCGGTGCCGTTGGGGCCGCGCAGCAGCAGCCTCCCCCGGTGGAACTCGAAGGTTTCCCCGTAGTAGCGCCAGATGTTGACGATCCCGGCGCGGGTCGGCCGCCAGCGCTGCTGGTTGCGGTTGGGGGTGAGTTCGGTGACGGTCATCAGTGTCCTGCTTCGTCGGTCCGGATGCGCTCGACGGCGTAGCGGGCCGCCGCTGGTCGCGCGCGGGTCGCGCCGTCATAGCGCCGCTCGGCCAGGCCGAAGGCGCGGAGAATTTCCACCGCGTCGTGGGCGAGCCGCTTGGCGCCTTCGTCGGATCGATACGCCTTGCCCCAGGAGCGGAATCGGTCGAGCAGTTCGGCGGCGACGAGCGCTAGTTGGTCGGCCGGCAGCCAGTCTTCGGTCTCGTTGAGCTTGTCCAGCAGCAGCAGCGCCGCGACCTTGGGGTGTGAGCCGTCGTCCGGGAACTTGGTGTCGGTGGCGATCGCGTCCGGGTCGATCACCAGGTAGCCGTCGCAGCGTTCCTCCAGGATGCACCCGGCCTGCTGGATGCCGCGGGAGATGATCCGCCGACCGGTCGGCGAGGCCAGGTAGCCGAGCTGCGCGGGCGTCAGGTCCGCCCGGTACACCACCGGATCGTCGACCAGCCGGCGCATGACTGAGTGCCGCAACCACAGGTTGCGCTGGTTGTCCGACACGGCCGCGTCCGGATTCGGCGCGTCGCCGTAGCGGCTTTCGGCCAGCAGTGCGGCGACTTCCTGCTCGTCCAATCTGGACGGTGGCACCGGTGCGGCCAGCAACCGCACCAGCAGCGTGGTGTCTATCTGGTACAGCACCTTGGCGTCGGCGTGGTCCAGGTAGCTTTCGGTGCTGCCGTCCACCGGGCGGATCGCCCCGCAGCGCTCCAGCCACTTCAAAGAGTCCACGTAGGCCGATCGCTCGTCGCGGCGAGTGGGGTCGAACGTCGGCAGCTCTGCCTCTGCGGCGGTGGCCTGCACCATCCGGTCCGCGAGCAGCCCGATCGTGGTCACCGGGGCGGCCAGCAGTTCCGCTGCGGCGACGCACAGCAGCGTGTAGCGGCGGCGGTCGAACGGCGCCCGTGAGGAGCGCAGCCTGCGTGCAGGTCGGCTCGGATCCGGGCGGTCGGTTACCTTGCTCAGCCGCGCGTAGCCGAGCCGGGGCTCGACGTGCGCTCGCCAGCCGCAGTAGTAGTCGAACCATTTCACGATCGGATCGCGCCGACGGCGCACCAGCTCGAAGCCATCATCGTCGGCGGCGGTGAGCAGCGGTTTGGCCAGCAGCAGCCGGATGCCTCGGGCGACTTCCTCGGTTTCCTGCTTGACCAGCTGGTTGTTGAGGTTGCTCACTGCGCCTCCTCGGCCCAAGACCGCGAGCCGGTGGTGCGGATGTCGATGACGAAGTCCGGCCCGTTGAACACCCCGCGCGGCGTCCGCACCGTGGCCGTGGCCCCGTCGTGCGGGCTGCGCAGCAGGATCTCCACGCGCCCGTCGGAGGTCATCGCCCGCCGAAGGTCGGTGCTGTCCTCGCGGGCAGCCAGGGCGCGGCCGATCAACTCCAGCAGCCGGTGGAAGCTGTCGTGGTCCAACTCGCCTATGCCGGAGAGCCGCATCGGGCCGGGGGTGGCCAGCTGCTGCCAGGCGGCCTCCAGCTCGGCGCGCTCCTGCCGGGCCTGCTCACGCCGGAGCCGACGCACCTCGTCGACGTCGCGGACCTTGCCGGTGCGGGCGATCCGCTCGGTGCGGCCGCTGTTGCGCAGCAGCGGCGAGATCGGCACCGGAGGTGCCTGCGCCCAGCTTTCGCTGCTGGAGATCAGCTCGCCGTCCTCGTGCGCGAGGTGCGCATGCCGGGCCGGCCACATCCCGAATGCGGCGTTGAACAACCGGTGCGCCTCGTCTTCGCTGCCGCTGGCGGCGAACCACCTCGCCAGGGCCCGGAAGTCGGCCGCTGCGCTGGTGGATCGGCGGCGCACATCGCTCATCCGGTCCAGTGCGCGCAGCAGCTGCACGATCGCGCGCCGGGCAATGTCCTGCAGTTCATCCACCCGTGGCGAGGCACCATCCACGGGCCGGAACCAGCCGCGCAGCCCGGCCCATTTCGCGATGCGGTGCCGCAACCATTCCGCTGCGGGATCTGAGGCGTTGAGCTTCGGCAGATCGGCGCCCAACACCGCGCGCTGGTGCAACGCGTCGACGCCCAGCGCCTCGACCAGGCCGACGGCCTCCCGGATGGTGTGGCGCCGCTGGTCCAGGTTCGTCACGAACTCCTGCAGATACCCGACGGTGGCGCTCTTGACCTCCTGGAAGGTCGCCATGTCCGGCTGATCCGCGCGCAGCAGCCGCTGCAGGTCGCCGTTGAACTGCTTGGTGTTGGTGCGCAGCGCGTCGAGGTGGCCTTCCAGTTCCATCAGCGTGGTGTAGATGCGACGATCGGACGAGGCCGGCGCGGTCATAAGGCTGTGCAACTCCCCAAGCCGCTCGGCGATCGCGTCCAGCACGGCGGTCTGCAACGCCCCGCTCGAAGCGAGCACGGTCAGCGCGTGCTGCACGCCTTCGAATGCTGCCTCGCCGCGCTTGGTGAGCAGGTACTGAAGGTTCTTGCGCTCGTAGTCCTCGGCGGTGGTGTAGTGCGCGGCGTGGTTCTGCACGACATCGACCAGGCCCCACTGCCGCAGCCGAGACAGCGTGGCATCGAGTTCCTCGTCTGAGACCGGCTCGAACCAGCCGACCGACCGCAGCCTGGTGTGCACGTCGTCGAAGGTCAGCGCGGTTTCCAGCCGCTCGTTGGCTTCGCCGAACGCGTAAAGCGCGGCGGTGTGCAGGTCGGCGCGTTCGGTGGTGGTAAAGACGAACATCTCCCGCGGAATCCGCGGAAACGCGACCACTGCCCACCTCCACCTCGTCAGACTTCCGCTGATCACGGTAGCGGGAGGCGCAACCACCGGCTGAACCGCCCGACATCAGGATCGTCGTCGTTCATCGGGCTCAGCAGGCACTTCTTGATCTGGCGCGGGGCGCGGCCGGCGGTTCGCGCCGCCTACACTCGCGGTGACGAACGTCTGCAGGGAAGGTGCCCCGGAGTGATCAACAAGAGTCGGCTCACCGTGCTGCTGGTGCGCACGGCACTTTTCTTCGTCGCCGCCGTGGTTTTGGGTCTCATCTACGACTGGCCGTCGTTCGCGGTCATCGCGGCGGTGTTGACCGGCGCCGCCACGCTGGTGCAGCTCGGGGGTGTGCTGTGGCTGCGGCGGACCGAGCGCAACGACCCCCAGTCCGCGAAGGAGCCGGTCAGGCCGGACGGCTTCCTCTGAGGCCACTTGCCCACGTTACCCCCTGGGGGTATAACAGGGGTGTTGCCGGAGCACCAAAGGAGGCCGCGATGCACGGCTACACCCAGAACAAGGACGACTACGCCAAGCGACTGCGCCGCATCGAGGGCCAGGTGCGCGGCCTGGCGCGGATGATCGACAACGACGAGTACTGCATCGACGTGCTGACCCAGGTCTCGGCGACCACCAAAGCCCTGCAGGCGGTGGCCCTCGGGCTGCTGGACGAGCACCTCAAGCACTGCGTGTCCGAGGCAGTGGCCGAAGGCGGCGGGCAGGCCGACGAGAAGATCCGCGAGGCCAGCGACGCGATCGCCCGGCTCGTCAAGTCCTGAACCCAGTCCCGGTATGGTTGGCGTCGTGCAAGCGCGTTCGAGGCTCGTGCGGTGGGGACTGCTGGTGGTTCTCGCGCTCGGCGTGGTGTTGATGCACCACGTGCCCGCGCAGCACCACGAGTCCCACCCGTCGGCCGCGGTCGCCATGCACGCCGCGATGCCGGCCGAGCACAGTGAACCTCCCACAGCGCCGGACCACGGCCTGCTGCACCTGTGCCTGGCGATCGCCGCCGGATTCATCGCGCTCCTACTCCCCCTCCTGCGCCGCATCGCCAGCGCCTTGGCGCAGGCCCCGAAGCCGCTCGCGCTAACGGCGTTCACCCGCTTCCGACCGCCCACCCCGGTACCCCGGCGGTTAGCGGTGTTGTGCGTGCTTCGGCGCTGATCGGCAGCCCAGCGGCCACGGAACCCGTGGCCTGCTTCCGCATGCCCGATTCAGCTCACGAAAGACGAGGACAACACATGAAGCGCACGCGCGTGCTCACCGCCGCCATCGGCGCGGTCGCAGCAGCGGCCGTCCTGGCCGGTTGCGGCGGCGGTGACGACATGAGCAACATGCCCGGCCACGGGGCGCCGACCAGCACGATCCAGCCCGGTGCCACCCCGCAGGCGGCGAACAACGCGGCCGACGTCACGTTCGCGCAGGGCATGATCCCGCACCACGAGCAGGCGATCGAGATGTCCCGGCTGGTGCCCGAGCGGGCCCAGTCCGAGGAGGTCAAGAACCTGGCCCGGCGGATCGAGGCCGCGCAGGGCCCGGAGATCCAGACGCTCACCGGCTGGCTGCGCGACTGGGACGCCCCGGCATCCATGCCCGGCATGGACCACGGCGCCGGGGGGCACGGCGACATGGGCGGCATGATGTCGGACACCGAGATGCAGCAGCTCCAACAGGCTCGCGGCACGGAGTTCGACCGGCAGTTCCTGACGTTGATGATCAAGCATCACGAGGGCGCGGTCGCCATGGCGCAGACCGAGGTCGCCAGCGGCCAGTTCCCGGCGGCGAAGCAGATGGCGCAACAGATCATCGACACCCAGCAAGCCGAGATCGAAACCATGCGCGCCCTGCCCTTCCAGGGCTGACCAGTTCTTGAGCGAGGGCACCCGCGACCCGGGTCGCGGGTGCTGCTCGACCACTCGACTTCGCCGGCGGCGCCGAGGCAGGTCAGGACTTGACCAGCCGCGCGATCGCCTCACTGGCCTCGCGCACCTTCTCGTCGGCGTTCTTCCCACCCTCGGACAGCGCCTCGGCGACGCAGTGCTTGAGATGCTCGTCCAGCAGCCGCAGGGACACCGCCTGCAGGCCCTTGGTGGCCGCGGAGACCTGGGTCAGGATGTCGATGCAGTACTTGTCCTCCTCGATCATCCGGGCCAACCCGCGGACCTGCCCCTCGATGCGCGCCAAGCGCTTCAGGTAGTTGTCCTTGTCCTGGGTGTATCCGTGCATCTGCGCTCCCATCGCCGCCGGTCCGGGCTAAAGGATACCCCCGGGGTGTAGCGGGGCGGCGGGACCGACAAGAGCTGTCCACTATGGATATCCGGACCGTGGGGCCGAGCACGCGACCCAACAAGTGAATCTTGCTCGATCAACCCGGCTCGCTTCGCGGCAACAGGTGTACCGGGGCACCGCGGCGGGTAAGGCGACTGGGTACCAGCCAACTCAAGATCACCGGAGGTGGTAGCAGTGACCGCAACAGCTCGGTTGCCCAAACCGGTCACCGAAGCCTGGCACTGGCAGCTCCAAGCGGCCTGCCGCGAGGTCAACGTGAGCCGGTTCTTCCACCCGGAGAACGAGCGCGGCAACGCCCGCGACAACCGCGAGCACCGGGCGAAAAGCATCTGCCGGGAGTGCCCGGTCATGCGGCAGTGCCGGACCCATGCGCTGAAGGCCCGCGAACCATACGGGGTCTGGGGCGGCCTGGGCGAGCGCGAGCGGCGGGATCTCATCGCCAGCGGCCAGACGTCCTGACGCCGAGAAGGAAGCGGCGGGTGACCGACCCGGTATTACGACATCGTTTCGGCCCGGGAAATTCATTTGACATTTCCCGAACACCGTCTCGCTCCACAATGGATATTTAGCAACGTTAAGATAAATCGGTCGAAATCCGGCGCTGCTCAACGGATTTCCGGCCGATCGCGACCGATGTAGCCCGCATCACAGCGAATTCGTCGCGGCATCGGGAACAAAGAGATCGTCCCGATCGCTGAAGCCCGAGTCAGATTTCCCAAGTCCACCCGCGGTGAATTCGAAAGGTAACGATGGACAACGTTGCGGTGCACAGCCCACCGGAGGCACACCGTGCGCAACCGGTGGCCGGTGAGCCAACCGGATTCGAGCGGTTCCGGGTGATCCTCGTGCTGGGAGCGCTCATCGCCCTCGGCCCCCTGACCATCGACATGTACCTGCCGGCGCTGCCAGCGATCGGCAACGACCTGCAGGCCTCCGCATCCGCCGTGCAGCTGACCCTCACCGGCACGCTGCTCGGGCTCGGCCTGGGCCAGCTGCTGATCGGCCCGTTCTCCGACATCGTCGGCCGGCGGACTCCGCTGATCGCGGGCACCGCCCTGCACATCCTGGCGTCGTTGGCGTGCCTCTTCGCGCCGAACGTCGCGGTGCTGGGCACGCTGCGCGCGCTGCAGGGCGTCGGCACGGCCGCGACCATGGTCGTCGCGATGGCCGTGGTGCGCGACCTGTTCAGCGGACGCGCGGCGGCCACCGCCCTGTCCCGGCTGATGCTGGTGATGGGCGTGGCACCGATCCTCGCGCCGACGCTGGGCGGTGCCATCCTGCTGGCCGGTTCGTGGCGCGGCGTGTTCGGCGCGCTGGCGATTCTGGGCGCGATCCTCCTGGTCGTCGCCATCTTCGCGCTGAAGGAGACGCTGCCGCCGGAGCGCCGCCAGACCGCGGAGTTCCGACCGGTGCTGCGCACCTACCGGTCTCTGCTGACCGACCGCGACTTCGTGCTGCTGGCGATCGTGGCGGCGCTGGCGATGTCGGCGCTGTTCTCCTACATCTCCGGCTCGTCGTTCGTGCTGCAGGAACAGTTCGGCCTCAACCAGCAGGCGTTCGGACTGGTCTTCGGCGTCGGCGCGGTGGCGCTCATCGGGGCGTCGCAGTTCAACGTCGTGCTGCTCAACCGGTACACGCCCAAGCAGATCGTCACCGGCGCGCTGATCGCGGCGACCGCCGCCGGATTGGTGCTGACGGCCCTGACCACCACCGGCACGGGCGGATTGTTCGGGTTCATCGTGCCGTTGTGGCTGGTGCTGGGCGCGATGGGCTTCGTGCTCCCGAACGCCCCGGCGCTCGCGCTGTCCCGGCACGGCGAAGCCGCCGGGACCGCCGCCGCGCTGCTCGGCGCCGGGCAGTTCGGCCTCGGAGCGCTGATCGCGCCGCTGGTCGGGCTACTCGGCAACGACGGCCCCGCGATGGCGATCACCATGACCGGCGGGGCAGCGGTCGCCCTGCTGGCCCTCGGCGTGGTGGTCAAGCTCGGCCGCGGCGTCGAGCCCGCCTTGTGACCGATGGCCGGAGACAGGGCATAACGGGCGGGGTTAACATCACGGCTGGGCGGCGGGACGCGTCGCCCAGCCGTGAGGAGGAATGGATGCCGGAGCTGCCGACCGAGCCGGAGAGCATCGACCTCGACAAGCCCAACGCGGCCCGGGTTTACGACTACTACCTCGGCGGCAACCACAACTTCGCGATCGACCGCCAGATGGCCGAAGAGGCCATCCAGATGTGGCCGGAGCTGCCGCTGATCATGCAGGCCAACCGCGCCTTCCTGCGGCGGGCCGTGCAGTACTGCGCCGAGCAGGGCATCCGCCAGTTCCTCGACCTCGGCTCGGGCATCCCGACCGTCGGCAACGTGCACGAGGTCGCCCAGGTCGCGGTGCCGGACACCCACGTGGTCTATGTGGACACCGATCCGGTCGCGGTCGCCTACAGCAAGAACCTGTTGCGGGACAACCCGAACGCCACGATCGTCCGCGCCGACCTCCGGAAGCCGGACCAGGTGCTCGACTCCCCCGAGGTCGCGGAGCTGCTGGACCTGAGCCAGCCGGTGGCGCTGATGATGGTCGCGGTCCTGCACTTCGTCGGCGACGAGGACCGGCCCAACGAGATCGTCGCCAGGTACCGCGAAGTGCTCGCGCCGGGCAGCTTCCTCATCCTCTCGCACGCCAGCGCCGATGGCCGACCCGATGTGGCACCGTCGCACGCCGACCTCTACCGGCAGCGCACCGCCACGCCGTTGACCATGCGCACGCGCACCGCGGTCACCGAATTCTTCGACGGGTTCGAACTGATCGATCCGGGTGTCGTGACCCTGCCGCTGTGGCGTCCGGTCGCCGCGGCCGACGTCGCCGAGCACCCCGAGCGGTTCACCGGCCTCGCCGGCGTCGGCCGCAAGCCCTGATCACGCCACCGGGATCAGCACCGCTCCCCCGCGCAGATCGTCGCGCCTGGCGGCATCCTTCGACCCTCCGGTGTGGACAAACAGAAGTAAACAATCGTCTCAAGACGCACAGTGAGCACAGGCGTGCCGTTGCCGTGGTGGTGCGGGTGTGTCGGTGTGGGGCGTGGGTGCTGACGATGTCCCACACCTGTGGTGTGGGGCATCGCACAGGTGGCGGGGTCGCGACTAGGACCGGCTTCTCGTTTGTTCCCATTGTCGGCTCATGGTCTCAGCGAGGAGAGATTTTTT
Organism: Saccharopolyspora sp. NPDC000995; assembly: GCF_053599315.1. Lineage (NCBI taxonomy): Bacteria > Bacillati > Actinomycetota > Actinomycetes > Pseudonocardiales > Pseudonocardiaceae > Saccharopolyspora > Saccharopolyspora sp. NPDC000995. The sequence continues at coordinate 39 of NZ_JBSFLZ010000113.1, read as the reverse complement.
CATGCGCCTGGCAAGAAGATCCGCCAGAGCTTCGATTTC
>NZ_JBSFLZ010000112.1:0-23817 GCF_053599315.1 Saccharopolyspora sp. NPDC000995 | reverse complement strand
GGCCGGCGGGGCCGCCCCCCCCGCCCGCCCCCCCCCGCGCCCCCCCCGCCCCCGCGGCCCCCGCCCCGCCCCCCCCCCCCCGGCCCGCCACCGCGGCGCGGTAGCCGGCAAAATGCTCACCCGCTCCGGTCGGTGGCGACCTCGCAGGTGAGCTGGATGAGCCGTTGGACGTAGTCCTCGTCGGAGCGGGTCAGGGGGATGACGACCGACAGCACGCCGACGAGGGTGCGCTGCCGGTACACCGGCGCGGCCACGGACCAGGACTCATTCGTCGATTCGCGAGCGCTGTAGGCATAACCCCGCGCCCTGACCTCGGCGCACTCGGCCCGAAGCGCGTCCAGTGTCCGGTATTGGCCGCCCGACAGGGCGAAGCCGTCCGTGCCGGCAGGCAGGCCGACGGGCTGGTTTTCGGCGTTGTTGAAGGCCAGCAACGCCTTTCCTGCCGCGCCAAGGTAAACCGGGCCCCGTTCGCCGGGCAGGCAGACCCGCCGGACCAGCTTGCTGGATTCCGCGGACTCGATGCACAGCCGGTCGTCGCCCGCGCGGACGAAGAACGCGCTCGTCTCGTCCGATCTCGCGTGCAGGTCCCGCACGGTGTCAGCGGCGATCGACCGGATGCCGGCCCACAGGTCCGTCGCGGAGATCATCGCGGTCAGCTCGGGGCCGGGAATGTAGGCCCCGTCGGTGTCCTGGCTGACATAGCCGGTGGCTTTCAAGGTACCGAGCAGGCGGGATGCCGTGCTGAGGCTCACTCCGGAATGCCCGGCCAGCGCGGTGAGCGTCTTCGGCCCGCGGGCGACCGCGGACAGCAGCGACAGCGCCCGCGTTACCGACCGGACCCCCCCGTTCGCACCGCTACTACTGTCCATTGCAGACACACTCCTCCGGACGGAACCTACCGGTCAGCTCGTAGTTCTCCAGCACCTCCGCGTACGGCGCGAAGTCGATGCCGCGCGCCCGCAGCCAGCCGTCGTCGAAATACGTGCTGGCGTACCGCTCGCCGCCGTCGCAGAGCAGGGTGACGATACTGCCCCGCTCCCCCCTCTCCGCCATCAGCCGGGCCACGTGCAGCGCCGCCCAGACGTTGGTGCCGGTCGACGCGCCGACCCGGCGGTTGAGCCGATTTGAAGCCCAGCGCATGGCGGCGATCGAAGCCCCGTCCGGCACCCGGAGCATGTCGTCAACGACACCGGGGACGAACGATGGCTCGACCCGCGGGCGGCCGATCCCTTCGATACGCGAGGATGCGTCGGTCCGCACCGTCGGATCGTCACGAAGCCAGCTGTCGATGAATACGGAATTCTCGGGATCGGCGACGAGCATGTGCGTGGGGTGCCGCCGGTACCGCAGATAGCGGCCGATGGTGGCGCACGAACCACCGGTGCCCGCGCTCAGTACGATCCAGGACGGGATCGGATGTCGTTCCGCAGCCAACTGCGCGAAGATCGACTCAGCGATGTTGTTGTTGCCGCGCCAGTCCGTCGCCCGCTCGGCGTGCGTGAATTGGTCGAGATAGTGGCCGCCCTTCTCGCGTGCTAGTCGCCGCGCCTCCTCGTAGACTTCCGCAGACTGTTCCACGAAGTGGCACTGCCCCCCGAAGGACTCGATCAGCGAGATCTTCTCGCGGCTGGTGGCTGCGGGCATCACCGCCACGAACGGCAGACTTAGCAGCCGCGCGAAATACGCCTCGCTGACCGCGGTCGATCCGCTGGAAGCCTCGACTACGGTGGTGCCAGGTCCGAGCCAGCCGTTGCACAGGGCGTACAGGAACAGCGACCGGGCGAGCCGGTGCTTGAGACTGCCGGTCGGATGCACCGACTCGTCCTTCAGGTACAGGTCCACCTCGGGCATGCCTGGGAGCTCGAAGACATGTAGGTGGGTGTCCGCGCTGCGGTTGGCGTCCGCCTCGACTCTGCGGACCGCCTCGGCGATCCAGGCTCGGCGCTCGGAAACCCGGTCTATTGGGCGTGCGAGATGGCTTGACTTCGGTTTGACCACATGCTCATACTACTGCCAAGCGGAAGCGATACAACCACCAGATGGAAGTTGTCCGGATCCGGAGGAACCCCAGTTGCCCGGCATGCTCTCGCCCGACGACCAAGCGCAGATCCACCAGCTGCTCTCCTCGGTCGCGTACGTCCTCGACGCGCACGACTACGACCGGCTCGGCGACGTGTTCGCACCCGAGATCCGGTTCGACAACCCCGGTCGACTCACCGCGGAGGGCCTGCCCGCGCTGATCGAGGCGTTCAAGGCCATCGCGACGCCCGCGCTGAGCCACCACATCACCAATGTGGTCGTCACTCCGGCCGGGCCGAACGAGGCCGCTTGCGTGTCCAAGGCGCTGACGCTCCGCCAGACCGGGGTCGCCGCCGCCGAGTACCGCGACACGGTTCGCCGCTGCGCCGACGGGTGGCGGATCTCCTCGCGCACCATTCGGCCGTTCGGCTAGGGGTCACTCGTGCGAAACTACGACGCGATCGTGATAGGAACTGGCCACAGTGGACTCATCGGTGCCTTCTACCTCGCCCGTGCCGGATGGCGGGTGCTGATGCTGGAGCGGCGGGACCTGGTCGGCGGCACCTGTGTCACCGAGGAGATCTTTCCGGGCTACCGCGGCAGCAGCGTGGCAAACGCCAGTCACAGCCTCGACCCGCAGATAATCCGGGACATGGAACTGGCCCGGTTCGGGCTGCGGTTCCGGCACCCTGAACTCGGTTCACTCACGATGTTCTCCGACGGACGCGCGCTGGCGCCGTGGCGCGACCGCGAGCGGCGGCACGCCGAGATCGTGAAGTTCGCCCGCAGCGAGCGTGATCCCGACGGCTTCTACGGCGTGCTCGACTTCTTCCGCACGGTGGCGCGGCAGATGGACGTGTCGTTCTACGATCCGCCCCCCAGTTTCGCGGCCGTGTCCGCACGGTTCCGGACGCCCGCGCAGCAGCGGGCGTTCGAGCAGGTAATGTTCGGATCCGTCGCCGACATCCTCGAAGAGCACCTCGACTCCCCTGAGCTGCAAGCGTTCTTCGCCGGGACCGCGGTGGCGACCAACCTCGTCGGCCCGCGCACCCCTGGCAGCGCATATTTGCTCCTGCAGCGTCCGCTGTGGGAGGAGTCGATGCGCCGCGCCGGCACCCAGGACGACAACGACCTGATGATGCGCAACGGCGCGCCCCTCGGCGGGATCGGCGCGGTCACCGGTGCGATGGCGGCGTCCTGCCGTGCCCTCGGGGTGGAGATCCGCACCGGCGCCGAGGTTACGAAGGTGCTGTGCGAGAACGGGCGGGCGATGGGCGTGGTGCTCGCGGACGGGACCGAGTTCCGGGCACGGCGCGTGTTGTCCAACGCCAGCGCCAAACTGACGCTGACCCGGCTGCTCGGCCCGGCGGATCTGGGCGAGGAGCTCTACCTGCAGGCCGAGGCGATCTCGGTGAAGGGCTCGTCGGCGAAGGTGCACCTGGCGCTCGACGGCACCCCCCGGTTCGCGGCCGCGACCTCCGCCGAGGAGAACGAACTGTTCTTGGGAACCAACTTCCGCGTCGCACCGAGCCTGGAGGTGTTGCAGCACGCCTATTCCGAGGCGGTGGCCGGGAGGTGGACCGACCGCCCGACGATCACCGGGATCATCGACTCGGCGCACGACCCGTCACTCACCCCGCCGGGCTGCCATTTCGTCAGCCTCAGCGTCCGTGGCGTGCCATACCACCTGGCGCACGGCACGTGGGACGAGCAGAAGGACGACCTGGGCAAGGCCGTCGTCGCGACGCTGGAGGAGCACATTCCGAACCTGTCGCAGGTGCTGGCGGACTACCACGTGTATTCCCCGCTCGACCTGGAGCGAGAGTTCGCGCTTCCGGAAGGCAACGGCGCGCACGGGGATATCGTGCCCGGCCACATCTTCGACTCCCGGCCGATGCCCGGCTGCGCCGGATCGCGCACCCCCGTCCCCGGCCTGTACCTGTGCGGGGTCGGCACCTGGCCCGGGAACTTCATGAGCGGCGTCACCGGCTACAACGCCGCCCGGCACATGCTCGCCGATGCCTGAGTCCACTGTAGAGGGAGACAAGCGACATGCACATCGGACGCGGCATCCCGCATGGCAGGGAAACCGGGCTGCGGTCGTCGACGACCACCGGCCAGGTCTGGTCAGATATCGTGCTCAACGAGGCCGGAACCCGCGCACTTACCATGTATTTCGCGCCCGGCTCCCGCACGCACTGGCACCGGCACCAAGGTGGACAGTTGCTGTACACGATCGCCGGGCAGGGTTGGATTCAGGAGCGCGACGGGGAAACTGCGACGCTCGGTCCTGGCGACGTGTGCTGGACCGAGCCCGGCGTGGAGCACTGGCACGGTGCCGCGCCGGACAGCCAGCTGATCCAGCTTGCCGTCCACTTCGGAGACGTCCAGTGGGGACCGGGTGTCGCGGACGAGGAGTACCGGTTGCCATGAGTACCACCACGCCCCCCGGCCGTGCCGCCGTCGAGCGTCTCGTGGGCAGCGCACCCGATGGCGACTGTTTCGACGTGTTCGAACCCGCGACCGGCGAACACCTCGCCCGAGTCGCTGAGTCGTCCACTGCGGACATCGAGACCGCGATCGTCGCGGCGTCGGACGCATTGCCCAGCTGGGCGTCGATGCCGTGCTGGCAACGGTTCGAGGTGCTGCGGCGCTGCGTGAACGGGTTGCGCGAGGTTGCCGGCGAGCTCGCGGAGCTGATCTGCGCGGAGACCGGCAAGCCGCTCGCCGAGGCCCGCGGCGAGGCGGCCAACACGATCCGCTTCTTCGAATGGTTCAGCCACGAAACCCTGCGGCTACACGGTGAGTACTGGCCGGGGATCACCGGCGATCGCGACGCGGCCGTGCTACGCGAACCGGTCGGGGTCGTCGCTGCTATCACACCGTGGAATTTCCCGGCATTCCTGGTGGCGTGCAAGGTCGGCGCCGCCATCGCCGCCGGATGCACCGTGGTGCACAAGCCCGCGGAACAGACCCCGTTGACCGCGCTCGCTCTCGCCGGGGTGTTCGAGCGGTCCGGGCTGCCTGCCGGGGTCTGGAACGTCGTGACCGCCAGCCGACCCGAGCAAGTCGGTGACGTGCTGCTGGGCGCGCCCGAGATCGCGTGCGTGAGTTTCACCGGCTCGCGCATGGTCGGCGAAGGGATCATGCGGGCCGCAGCCGGTACGATCAAACGCGTCCTGCTCGAACTCGGGGGGAACTCGCCCGCTGTGGTGCTGGCGGACGCCGATCTCGACCTCACCGCCGCCCAGCTCGTCCGGGCGAGGTTTTTGAACGCGGGCCAGGCTTGCATGGCCGCCAACCGCGTCTACGCCGTCGAGCCGGTCTTCGACATTCTGGTCGAAAAGCTCCGCGAGCACACGGAAACCCTGCGCGTGGGCAACCCACGCGAGGCAGGCACGAACCTCGGACCGCTGATCGACCTGGCCGCTGTCACACGGCTCGAAGATCAGCTTGCCGCCGCCGTCGACCAAGGCGGCAAGCTGGTCACCGGCGGCCGGCGGTCAAGCGAGAACGCCGTGAGCGCGTTCCTCGAGCCTGCCTTGATCGCCGCCCCCGGGGACGCTCCGCCCGCGGTGTTCAGAGAGGAGATTTTCGGGCCCGCGCTGGCTGTCGTCGGTTGCCGGAACGAAGAGGATGCCATCCGGCTGGCCAATGCGACCGAATACGGCCTCGCCGGGTACGTCTTCACGCGTGACCGCCAGCGGGCGCTCGCCGTCGCACGCCGGTTGGTGGTCGGCTCGGTCGCGGTGAACCGCGCGCTGATCAGCGAACCGCAACTGCCCTTCGGCGGGGCCAAGGCAAGCGGGCTCGGTCGCGAGCGCGGCCGGGCCGGGATCGAGGAGTTCCTCGAACTCAAGACGGTCCACTTAGGATAACAGAGGAGAGCACCTTGCCCGACAACGATGTATGCGTCGTCAATGCACGGGTGGTCACAATGGACGACCGGCGCACGATCGCGGACGCCTTCCGCTTCTGCGACGGCGTCGTGGTCTCGGTCGGTGACCGGGAGAGCGTGCTACGCGTGCCCGGCGACCCCGAGATCGTCGATCTCCACGGCGCGACTGTCCTACCTGGACTCATCGACGCCCACTCACATCTGGAACTGCTCGCGTACGCGTGGGAGATCGCGGAGGACTGCCGCGCCGGCCGAGTTTCCTCGGTCGCGGCGATCGTGGACGTGTTGCGGGACAAGGCGAACAAGACCCCCGCCGGAGAGTGGGTGCTCGGGCAGGGCGAGCACTACCAGCACCTCAAACTCACCGAAGGACGGTATCCCGACCGGCACGACCTCGACCAGGTCAGCGTGAACCACCCGGTCATGTACCGCGCCAGCTACCACCTCAACGTCTTCAACTCCCGAGCGCTGCGCGTGCTCGGCGTCGACGATCACACCCCGGACGCGCCAGGCGGTCGGATCGAGCGGGACACGGACGGCACCGCGACCGGGCGCACCTACGACATGTTCGCCGCTCTCGGCGGGCCCCAGCCGCCCCTCGGAGCTCTCGTCGACGGTATCAAGCGGGCACAGCAGCGTTATCTCAGCGTCGGGGTCACCGCGCTGGGCGACATCCTGCTGCACACCGAGGGCCTCGACGCGCTGCTCACGCTCGAAGACGATCTCCTGCTCCGCACCGCCGTCTATCCGAAGCTGCCCACCATACTGTCCAAAGAGGACATTACATCGGGTCGGCTCGGCGCGCACTTCGCCAACGCCGATCCGGCACGCCTGCGGCTCAACGGCGTCAAGATCTTCCTCGACGGTGGGCTCACCGCGGGCGCGGCCGCGCTCCACGACGACTACCCCGGTCAGCCCGGCTATCGTGGCGAACTGGCCTTCACAGACGAGGAGGTTCGCGAAATCGTCCGCATCGTCGACGACGCCGACCTGCAGATCGCCATGCACGCCATCGGCGACCGCGCGCTCGACCAGGCGATCGACGCCGTTGAAGCGCTGCCCGAAGCCCGGCACGGCGTGCTGCGACACCGGATCGAGCATGCCGGCAACATGTTCATGACCAGCGAGCGGGTCAAGCGACTCGCCCGGGCCGGGATCGTCCCGGTTCCACAGCCGGCGTTCCTGCTCACTACCGCCCCCGGCTACGTCAAGCACCTCGGGCGGGACCGGATCGGCCCGGTGATGCCGTTCCGCACATTGATCGACGCTGGGCTGCCCGTCCCGGGCAACTCCGACGCCATCGGCATCACCCCCGACCAGCATCACCCTTTCCCCGCGATGCAGGCCGCGATCTCGCGCCGCAGCCAGGACGGGGTGGTACTCGACCCGCAGGAGGCAATCACGGTCGACGAGGCGATCGCGATGTACACCCGATGGGCGGCCTATTCACTCGGCCGCGAGAACGAGATCGGCTCGATCGAAATCGGCAAGCACGCCGACTTCGTCGTCACCGGGGCGGACCCGTTGACCGCGCCGGACTTGGGTGCGATCACCGTCGAGGCGACGTGGCTGGGCGGCCGGAAGGTCTACTCGCGATGACCACCCGGGCCGCACTGCCGGAGGTTCCGCTCGCCACGAAGCCGGGCCTCGGCCGAACGCTGTGCGGGAGCTCGCTGTGGTTGTGCGTCCCGGCAGCCCTGTTCATCGTGGTCGTGTACGTCGTGCCGCTCGCCGTGCTGCTGGTCAGGAGCTTCACCGACCCCACTGTCGGGCTGCACAACTACGGTGCGGTGTTCGAGAACTTCGGGTATGTCTGGACGATTCTGCGCACCATCGGGATCTCCGCGATGGCCACCGCACTGAGCCTGCTGCTCGGGTATCCGCTGGCGCACGTCATGGTCACCGCCGGGCCGGGGTGGCGGAAGTTCCTGATGTTCTGCGTGATCACCCCGTACGTCACGAGTGTGCTGGTGCGCAGCTTCGCCTGGCAGGTGATTCTCGGCCGCCAGGGACTGGTGAACAAGCTGACCGAGGCGCTCGGCCTGGGCACGCACGACCTGCTGTTCAGCCCGTTCGCCGTCGCGGTCGGGCTGACGCACTACATGCTCCCGCTGATGATCCTGCCGCTGACCAGCGTGATGCGGCATGTCCCGGCAAACCTCGTGCCCGCCGCGCAGAGCCTCGGGGCCGCGCCCGCCACGGCGTTCATACGGATCTACCTGCCGCAGACCAAACCGGGGATCGAAGCCGGGGTCGTGCTGTGCTTCGTCTACGGCGTCGGCGCGTTCGTGATCCCAGCCATCCTCGGCGGCAACTCCGGAGCGATGCTCGGCGTGACGATCCAGGCGGCGATCGCGCAGCGAGCGGACTACGGTTTCGCCGCGGCCGCCGCCACCCTCCTCGCGCTGTGCGTGCTGGGTGTCGTGGCGCTGTACAAATGGCGCTTCGGCGGTTCTCTGGAAACCCTTGCCGCGCCGCGCAACGCGGCCCAGTCCGGCGCCACCGTTGCCGGCCGGACCTCGGCGGGCGTGCTCACGCGGATGCTGGCCGTGCTGGTCCGGCCGCTGGACACCAGCGGGATCTCGCGCGCGGGCTGGCTGCTCAAGGCGTACAGCCTCGTGGTCGGGCTGCTGCTCCTGCTGCCCCAGTTCATCGCGATCCCGGTGTCACTGTCGTCGTCACGCGCGATGGTGGTGCCGCCGCCCGGCTGGTCGCTCCAGTGGTACCGCAACCTCGCCGATGCGGCGTGGAGTGAACCGATCGTCACGTCGCTTCAGGTCGCGGCCGTGGCCGCTGTGCTCGCCACCACGCTGGGCACGCTGGCCGCCCTCGGCGTGGCGCGCAGTGGCCTGAGCAGACTCGGCGGGCTGACCAACACGCTCATGCTGGTACCGCTGCTGTTTCCCACGGTGGTCGCGGCGGCGGCGATGTTCGTCGCATTCCTCCCGCTGTATCTAACCGACAGCCGCACCGGACTGATTCTCGCCCACACCGTGCTTGCCATCCCGTTCGTGTTCATCGTCGTGCTGGCGAGCGCGCGCAAACTCGACCCGAAACTCGAACAGGCCGCGGCGAGCCTCGGTGCCCGGCCATGGAAGCGGCTGACCCGGGTGCTGGTGCCGCTGCTGCGGCCGTCCATTGTGGTCGCCCTGTTCCTCGCGTTCATCACCTCGTTCGACGAGACGTCAGTAGCGATCTTCCTCAGCGGCGTGCGGGTCAGCACGCTACCGGTTCAGATGTATGACTCGCTGACGATCCAGAGCGACCCGACGATCGCCGCGGCCGCGGTCGTGATCATGGCACTGGCCGGGGCCGGCGTCGGACTGGCGCCCCTGCTGGCCGCTTTGGGCTCCCGGAAGGGCAGGAAGAAATGACGAGCGCGGTCACCAGAGCGACGACGACCCGGCGCGGCTCAGTGAGCCTGCGCGGGCTGACCAAGGAGTACGCCGACGCACGGGCGGTCGACGGGATCGACCTGGACATTCCGGCGGGCGAGTTCTTCACCCTGCTCGGCCCGTCGGGCTGCGGCAAGACAACGACGCTGATGATGCTCGCCGGGTTCGTGCAACCCTCCGATGGCGGCGTGTTCATCGACGGCCGCGACGTCGCAAACGTCCCGCCGACCCATCGCGACATCGGCATGGTGTTCCAGAACTACGCGCTGTTCCCGCATCTGACCGTGTACCAGAACCTGGCTTTCCCGCTGGAGATGCGGCGGCTGCGGCGTCCGGAGATCGCCCGCCGGGTCAGCGAGGCGCTTAAGCTGGTCCGGTTGCAACAGTGGGCGGACAGCTATCCAGGGCAGCTTTCGGGTGGTCAGCAGCAACGCGTTGCGGTCGCGCGCGCGGTCGTGTTCAACCCGCCGGTGTTGCTGATGGACGAACCGCTCGGTGCGCTGGATCGCAAGCTGCGCCTGCAGCTACAGCTGCAAATCCGGAGCCTGCAACGGGAACTCGGGCTGACGGCGGTCTACGTGACGCACGACCAGGACGAGGCCATGTCCATGTCGGACCGCGTCGCGATTATGCGGCAGGGCCGGATCGAACAGGTCGGTACACCCGCGGAACTGTACGAGACCCCGGTGTCGATCTTCGTCGCCGACTTCCTCGGCGACAACAACACCATCCCCGCCCGGATCGTGGACGACGGTCACGTCAGTGTGGGAGACGTCGTGCTTTCCGTGCCGGCCCACGGGCTGGCCGAGGGCGCGGACGGCGTCGTGCTGGTCCGGCCGGAGCGAATCCAGATCAGCGATCGCCCGGCAACGTTCGCCGGTGTCGTCCACGAGGCCGTCTATCTCGGCGGTAGCAGCCAGTACGAGGTTGACGTGCCCGGAGCCGGGAGGCTCCGGTGCTCGGTCAGCCACAACGGGAGTCACACGGTCTGGGAACCTGGCCGGCGCGTCGGCGTCGAGCTGCCAGCCGGGTCAATTCGTGTCATGCCTAGGTCGGAGAAGGAGTAACGGAAATGAGCACACACGAGCCGATCGGGCGCCGACACTTCCTGCGCCTGGGGGCTATGGCCTCCGGCACGGTGTTCGGCGCCGGCTTCCTGTCCGCCTGCGGTGGTGGTGGCGGCGCGTCGAGCGAGCTGGTCTACGCCGGGTACGGCGGTTCCTACCAGGACGGTATCAAGTCGGCGATGTTCGACCCCTTTACCCAGTCGACAGGGATCGGCGTCAAGTACACCGCGGACGCCAACGACGTCACGAAACTGATTTCGCTGGCCGCCGCGGGCCGTTCACAGGACGACATCGCTGACGCGCAAGGCCCGGCGCTCGCCCAGCTGCGCGCCAGCGGCGTGCTGGAGAAGCTCGACCGGACCGTGGTGACCCACGATGACGTGGTCAACCCCAGCCTGATCACCGAGTACAGCATTCCGTACTACCAGTTCAGCCACAACATCTTCTGGAACGCCTCGATGGTGTCCGGCCAGATGAACTCGTGGGCCGACGTCTGGGACGTGCGGAAGTTCCCTGGCAAGCGCGGTTTCCAGCGACTGCCGTGGTTCACCCTGGAAATCGCGCTGCTGGCGGACGGCGTGGCGATGGACCGTCTCTACCCGCTCGACGTCGACCGGGCCTTCCGCAGCCTTGACCGGATCAAGCCGAACGCGGTGTTCCTGGACAACAACTCGCTCACCAACGCCGTGTCCACCGGCGAACTGGTCACCGCGGACCTGAACTTGTCGCGCGTGAAGACGATCATCAAAAGCGGGGTCAAACTGGAATACACGTGGAACCAGGCGATGGTCGACGTGGAACAACTGGTGGTGCTCCGCGGCGGCGCCGGCCGCGACGCCGCGATGAGGGCGGTCCAGTATTCACTCGAACCGGATACACAGCTGCGGATCATACGTGCCCTCGGCTACACGCCCACGTCTAAGGCCGCCCTCGCCCAAATCCCGGCGGCCGACGCGAAAGACCTGCCGGGCACCGCCGAAACCGTGGGCACCAGCTTCTACCTCAACGCGTCCTGGTGGGCGGACAACTACAAGACCGTGTCCACCAAGTTCCAGGGCTGGCTCACGTCCTGAGCCGCAGGCCACCACGCGTCCTGGCGCTGGAGCTCCGTGCCGTGGACGATGACGGCCCAGATGACGACCACGCACGACACCCGGGTATACGGACAGGTAAGCCAGCTGCGCCACGGCGTTCAGGGCCGCCAGCACCACGGCCACGACCCGCGCCCAGGCGTCGCCGGTGAACAGGGGCCTGCCGGTTGAGGTGCTCCGGATCCTCCAGCGAATCCGCAGCAGCCGGAGCAGGTGCTTGATCTGCCTTTGTAGCCGTTCGCCCGCGGGCGGACGGCCTTCACCGTCGTGCCCGCCAGTTCCGTGACGCGTGCTCCACGCCATCGGGAACGCCTTTCTCCTCGCCCCGCCAGGGTGTCTCCAGAACACGGTCCGCTTCGCGCCCGCCACCTGCGGGGAGGTGGGCGCGACCGAACCTGGCCCGCACCGAACAACGCTCAAGCACGCCGAACCGGGGTACCTCCGGCGGCGCGGAGCCGGGAGCGGACGCGGGCTTCGGCGACCATCGCCGGTTCGAGGCCACGGTGCACCTCGTCGGCGCGCAGCCACAGCGCTTCGGCCTCTTGGCCCCGTCGGCAAGCGCGGCCAGGTTTCCCAGGCCGGTGAAGGCACGTGCTTGCTCGTAGTAAGCCGACTCCGCCCCGGCCCGGTCGGCGGCGCACTGGCAGGCCGCAGTCGTCAACCGGTGCTCGTCCGCTTCGAAGTGGATCCACCCGAGGCAGTTCAGCGCGCGCACCGCATCCGCTTCGAGGTCGGATTCCTCGGCCTCCGCCAACGCCCGCTCAGCGGCCTCGACCGCCTCAGGGAACCGTTCCAGCGCGGTGAGCGCCAAGGCGATCCCCCGCCGTGCGATCGCGGCGTTGCGGGTGTTGCCGTCCCCCTCGTAGTGCTCGAGCGCGGCGCTCAGGTTCCGCAACGCCGAGTCGTGTTCGCCCCGGTAGTGCTCGACCCATCCGCGATTGGCCCGCACGGTGATCTCGCCGGGCTCGTCGCCGAGTTCCCTGTACAGCTCCGGCGCATCCCGGTAGCACTCCGCGGCACCGGCGAGATCTCCGCGATCGGCGAGCGCCACGCCGAGGTGCGAGTTCGTGCCCGCCAACGCACATCGGTCGTCCAGCCGCGCGGCGGATTCCCGCGCACGGCGGTGGGTCGAGATCCACGGATCCCACAACTTCGCCTCGAAGAAGAACCCGCGCAGCACGAATGCCAGCTGCCAGCAGCGTTTTTCCCCGAACCGGTGGGCGACCCGGCTCTGCCTCATCCGCCGCACCGGCTCGGGCTGATGGGGCATTCACCTGACTTTCCCTCTCGCTGGGAGGACCGTTGCCACGTCGAACTTCCAAGCACCCCCTGTACCGCTTGATCGGCGTGGCCACGCGCGCATCAGCGACGCGGCGAATCGTGGTGCTCGGCAACGTGAAACCGGTCGCGGACCTCGCGGCCGAGTGCGGGTTGGGGCCGGATCGTGCTTGACTCCCGCAACGAGATCGACCTGCTCTGCTCGGCGGCGCGAGATTCGGATCATCAAACACCGTGCCCAGCCGCGCGCACTATGAGGAGATCGAACTCCAGAGATGCCCTCTCGCAAGGCCGAAAGAAACCTTCAACAAGATCAATGGTCTCAGCCCAAGAGGGCATCTGGAGTTCAATCACTCCTAAGGAAGCAATTTCAACCGCGCTACCGGGGGCTGATAGTCCTCGCCGGCCTCGGTGGAGTCGAGCGACTGTTGCACCAGCACCTTAAGCGTGCCGATGAGATGGTCCTGCACCGCCTCGCCGGCACCGGACGCGTCGTTGGCGAGAACGGCGTCGTAAATCTTTTCGTGGGCGGCGAGGATGTCGGCGAGCGTTCGCGTCTTGATCGTGGAAAGGCCCAGTGCGTGCATCTGCGAGCGTGTGTTGGCCACCACTTTGACGACTCGCTCGTTGCCCGCCGCGCGGACAATTGTCTCGTGAAAGACCATATCGTGCTTCTGAAAGAGGCGTTCGTCGCCGGCGTCGCTCGCCTTGCGCATTCCGGCGAACGCCTTCTTGAAGACCGCGCGATCGCGATCGTTCATCTGCGTCGCCGCGCGATAGGCCGAAGGCGCCTCGAGTAGCAGCCGCAGCGAATAGATCTCCTCGATGTCCTTGACCGACAGTTCGAGGATGCGCACGCCACGGCTGCGTTCGAACCGGACCATGCCGTTGGCCGCGAACTGCAGGAGTGCCTCGCGCACGGGCGTGCGAGACACGCCTAACTGGCTCGCGATGTCCACGACCGAGTACAGCGAGCCGGGCGCCAATTCCCCGGAAAGGATGGCGGTTCTGATCTGTTCGAAAACCCGCTCGGTCAAGGAGGCGTTATCGCCCAACAGTGGTTTCACTCGTTCTTACCCTTTCCGTTGACAAGCGAGGAACCAGCTTTGCCAGTGCTATTTCGCCAGCATGTCAAAAGTGCCATCGGTCCCGTACCCCCTTTCGATCAGCCTACAAGAACGACAGGTCAGCGCCTTGGCTGGCCGGTAGGACCGTCTCGGCGTAGAGCCGCCGCCAGCCACGAGCCGGCAGCGGCGCGGGCGTGAACTCCCGCAGACGCCGTGCCAGCTCGTCCTCGTCCACGAGAAGGTCGATCCGCCGTGCCGGGACGTCCAGCCGGATGAGGTCGCCGTTGCGCACCGCGGCAAGCGGCCCGCCTGCCGCGGCCTCGGGATCGCAGTGCAGCACCACGGTTCCGTAGGAGGTGCCGCTCATCCTCCCGTCGGAAACCCTGACCATGTCGCGAACTCCCTGGCGCGCCAGTTTCGCCGGAATCGGCGGCGCCCCGGCCTCGGGCATGCCGGCGGCGATCGGGCCGGCAAGGCGTAGCACCAGTACGTGATCCGGGGTGATGTCAAGGTCGGGGTCGTCGAGCACCGCGGCGATGTCCTGCCCGGCATCGAGGACGAAGGCGGGGCCGGTGTGCTGCAGCAGTTCCGGGCTCGCGGCCGACGTCTTGATCACCGCTCCGTCTGGGCAGAGCGAACCGGTCAGCACCGCGAGCGCACCGGGCGGACCGAGCGGATCGTCGAGCGGCCGGATGATGTGTTGCGTGTCGTCGTGGGGCCGGACGTCGCTTAGCAGTTCGGCCAGGGAACGTCCGGTGACGCCGACCGTCGACGTTTCCAGGTGCGGTTCGAGCTCGTTGAGTAGTGCCGAGACCCCACCGGACTGATGGAAGTCCGGCATGTAGTTGGCGCCGGACGGTTTGCAGTCCACGAGAAGCGGAACCTTCGCGCCGATGATGTCGAAGTCGCCAAGCGACAGCTCGACACCCGCTCGCCGAGCCACGGCGATCAGGTGGACTAGCGCGTTGGTGGAACCGCCGAGGGCGGCCAGGACCTTGATGGCGTTCTCGAACGCGGCTCTGGTGAGGACGTCACGTGGTTTCGGCGTGCCCTGCCGGGCCAGTTCGACGGCGCGCCGCCCGGTGGCGACGCCGTGCCGTAGCCGTGCGCCGGTGGACGCACCAGGGGTGGCTCCGCCCGGGAGCATCATGCCGAGTGTCTCGGTCAGGCAGGCCATCGTCGATGCGGTACCCATGACTGCACAGGTGCCTGCGGTCGTCACCAGTTCGCTGCGCGCCTCGGTGATCTCCGCGGTGTCCAACTCGCCCGCGCGGTGGCTCGCCCACAGCCGACGGCAGTCGGTGCAGGCACCCAGCCGTTTCCCGCGCCAACTGCCCGTCATCATCGGCCCCACGACTTCCAGCAGTACCGGCTTGTCCGACGACGCCGCAGCCATCAGCTGCGCCGGCACGGTCTTGTCGCATCCGCCGAGCAGCACGGCTGCGTCCATCGGCAGCGCCTGGATCATCTCTTCGGTGTCCATCGCCATGAGGTTCCGGAACAGCATGGAGGTCGGCGAGGTGAGGATCTCGCCGAGCGAGATCGTGGGAAATTCCATGGGGAGTCCGCCGGCTTCGAGGACCCCCCTCCGAACCGCCTGTAGGAGGGCCGGCATGTCGCGGTGACACGTGTTGTAGTCGGACGTGGTCACCGCGATCCCGATCAAGGGCCGGTCGAGATCGACATCGTCGTATCCGCGGGAGGCGAGAAACGCGCGGCGCAGGAACCGGCTGAAACCCTCGTCGCCGTACGAGGTCCGGCTTTGGTCGACCGCGGACGTGAAATCATTCAAATCATTCTCAGACATGGTGGAACTCGCCTCACTTGTGGATAACGGGTCGCGGTGCTCAGCGGGTCAGCGGCATCGCGATAGGTCGCATCGGCGCGCCGGTCGCGCCTCGGATCTTCAGTCCGGCGCCGATGAAGGCGAACTCGTGGAGCGACTCCGCGGCGAGCTGTTCGCAGTCGACGAGCTCCATGATCGGCACCCCGGCCTCCCCGAGAAGGTAGGTATGGACCACTTGCCAGTTCTCGGGATCGTCGGCCGGCATCTGCTCGAGCGCGGAGTTATCGCCGCCGATTAACGCAGCCCCGGCCCTGGCCAGGAACCGTGCGCCGTCCAGGTTCAGCCCCGGGCTGTTGTCGATATAGCGCGCCGGATCCGGCCATTGGGTCATCCGTCCGGTCCTGACCAGTGCGATGTCCCCGGGCAAGAACGTGGTGCCCTGCCGTTTCAGCGCAGCGCGCAGGTCCTCGGCACCGATCCCGTAATTGGCGGGGAGCACATCCACCCCGTGCAGTCCGGCCACGTCGAAGAGCACGCCGCGGCCGATAAGGGGTGGGATCTTGTCAGCGCCGCACTTGGTCCAATGCCGCGAGCTCAGATGCTGCGCCGCGGAGAACCCGTTCCATATTTCGCCGTGGTAGCCGAAATGATTGAGCGTGTCGATATGCGTTCCGGTGTGGGTGTACATCGACACCGCGTCGCCGGAATAGGACACCAGCCGGTTTTGCGCATCCCCGGCCCCGGTCAGGTCGTCGAGGATCGTGCCCTCGGGCGTGTGGGTCATCCACTGCTGGAACGCCGGGTCCCCAGCCTTTACCCACGATGGCATGCCCACGAACATGTCGACGGACAAGTCGATCGCGGCACCGCCATCCGCCCGCCGGATCACCTCACGCGCCGATTCCGGCGACAGTAGGTTGAGCATGCCGATCTCGTCATCGGCGCCGAACGGGCTCTTGGTCACTTTCCGGAACTCGGCGGCGTACGCCGCGATCTTGCGGCGCGTCGCCTCGGTGATCAGCTCAGGCCCACACACGACCAATCTCCTTTCCTACCGTGCCTCGCGGGTCGACGAATCGACGGGACGCGTGATCTCCGTGTACTGAGCGGGTTTGCGCTCCGCGAAGATTCCGAGCTCGTATTCGCCGGGAATCATCACGAGCTTCTTCCGGCGCGCTTGGGCGAGGTCCACCTCGGTGCCGAAGACTCCGTGATCATTTCCGGCGTTGATCAACACCTCTCCGGCGGGCGAAACCACTTGGCTCTGGCCTAGGAAAGCCGTGCCGTTCTCGTCGCCAGCTCGGTCAGCGACCGCGAGGTAGACGAGATTCTCCAGCGCGCGGACCCTGGTGACGTGGTCGGCTAGAAACACGGCGTCCTGCGGCCAGGCGGTCGGCATCGCGATTACGTCCGCTCCCTGCAGGGCGAGCACCCGCGCCGATTCGGGAAAGCGTAGGTCGAAGCAGATCATCACGCCGATGCGCCCGATCGGGGTTGTCACGACGCGGGGGGCCTCACCGCGACCTGGCTCGACGAAGCGATCGGCGCCGAGGTAGGGCAGGTGCTGCTTGCGATAGGTCCCGAGCACGCCGTCGGGTCCAAGCGTCACCGCACAGTTGTAGAGCGCGTCGCCGTCGGTTTCGAGAAACCCGACCACCGCGACGGTCGACGCACGGCGGCATGCCTGCACGAGGTGCTCGATCCGCTGGTCGCCCAGGCCGATGGCCACCTGTTCGGCCTCCGCGCGCGAGGCGAACATGTAACCGCTGAGCGTGCATTCCGGAAACACGACGAGATCATTGCCCGCCGCCCCCGCCAGTTCGATCGCGTCGATCGTGGCACCGAGGTTGACGTCGACCTGCGGTCCCGCCGAAGGTAGTTGGGCAACCGCGATCCGTACCGCTGCGTCCGTCCGACTCAAGCCCAGAACACCGCCCTTCATTACTCCACTCCAGCCGATATTGGCACGCCGCATGCTGCATATCAAGTCTTGACATGCTGCATGCAGCGTGTCACTCTCATCGGCATTCTGGAAGTCATTGACGCAGGTCAGGGATCTACCGGCTGGACAAATTCGCCGAAAGACGGGATCGAGGGACATACCGATGAGTAACGCGGCCGTGGTCACCGGCGCCGCCAGCGGAATCGGGGCCGCGGTGGCGCGGTCCATCGCCTCCACCGGTAAACCCGTCTTGCTGGTCGATCGGAACGCGGCGGGCATCGAACGACTAGCGGCCGAGCTGCGATCCGAAGGGCTGCAGGCGCGCGCCGAACTTGCCGACGTCACCGACGAGGCCGCGGTCGAGGGCGCTGTCGACGCGGCACTCGACGAGTGGGGAAGGATCGACGGCCTGGTCAACTGCGCCGCCACGATGGTCTCGCGTCCCCTCACCGAGACCACGCTCGCGGACTGGACGCGGGTGCTCAGTGTGAACGCGACGGGAACCTTTCTCACCTGCAAACATGTTGTCCGGGCTCTAGTCAGGCAGGGATCGGGCGGCTCCATCGTCAACCTTTCGTCGATCTCGGGGAGAGTGGGGCTGCGCAACCAGCCCGCATACTGCGCGTCCAAGGGCGCGGTGCTCCAGCTGAGCCGTCAGATCGCCGCCGACTACGCGCGCCAGAAAGTCCGCTGCAACGTGGTGAGCCCGGGTTCGGTGCGGACCGACCAGCTGCGCACCTACCTTGCTGCGCAACGAGATCCGGCGGCAGCCGAACGTGAGCTCGTCGAATCCCATCCGCTACGGCGGATCGCGGACGTCGCCGAGATCGCCTCGGTCATCGTGTTCCTGCTGAGTCCCCAGGCGAGCTTCATCACCGGCGCCGATGTGCCCGTCGACGGCGGCTACACCGCTGTGTGACCGCCTTCCGGCCCAACAGAAAGGATTAGCGATGTCCCTCGGCCTACACGAATCCGTGCAACGGGCCGCGCACGCCCGGCGGCCACGACTGAGGCTGCCCCGCGGTCCGTTCGTGCCGGTGTGGGCGATGACCGCGGTGCTGTTCGCGATCAGCCCACTGATCGCGCCTGGCAGCCTTTCCGGGTCCGCGTTGAGCTCGATGCTTCCCTTCGCCTCGATCCTGGTCCTCGCCGCGCTCGGACAAGCCTTCGTGGTCACTCAGCGCGGCATCGATCTCTCCGTGCCGGGCGCGATGGCGCTGGCGGCCCTGTTCGCCACCAAGGTGCCCGAGCTGACCGGACTTCCGCTGGCCGTCTCGGCGGTACTCGGGCTGCTCGCCGGGGCGGCCGGCGGACTGGTCATCGGCGTGCTGGTGGTGCGGTTCGGGATCGCCGCGTTCGTGGCGACCCTAGCCATGAACACGATCCTCATCGGTGTCGTGCTAGAGGTATCGAAGGGATTTCCGGCGTCCGCGAACCCGGCCGTCAGCGCGTTCGCGACCGGTTCCCTGTGGGCGGTGCCCAACCTGCTGATCGTCGCCGCGATTCTGGTCGCCATCACCCAGTGGCTCCGGCGGCGCTCCGTGCTCGGGCGGCGTTTCCTGAGCGTGGGCGCCAACCCGGCCGCCGCACGGTTGCTCGGCATCCGAGCGGAGGGATACCAGGTGTCCGCCTACGCCATAGGCGGGCTCTTGTACGCGTTGGCGGGACTTCTGCTGGCGGCGTACCTGCGTACGCCCGACATCCTGCTCGGCAACACCTACCAGCTGTCGTCCATTGCCGCGGTCGTCCTCGGAGGAAGCCTGCTCACCGGCGGCATGAGCAGCGCGGTCGCCACCGGCGTGGCGGCACTGTTTTTGACCCAGCTCAACCAGGTCGTGCTCGCCGCCGGTGCCGCGACCTCGATTCAACTGCTCGTGCAAGCGGCCGTGCTCGCCCTGGCCGTTGTCTTGCGCCGCGTGCCGCTGAGCGCGATCCCCCGTCGGTTGAGCGGGAACCGGGCTACGTCTCGGTAGTCGGCATGCATTTCCCACCACATCCAGTAACCCTCACAATGGAGTGACAATGGTCAACAAACGACGCCCTGTGCTGGCAGGCGGGTCGATCGTCGTCGCGGCGCTCATAGCCGTCACCGGATGCGCGAGCCCGAAGGGCGGTTCCACCTCGAACGTCAACGAGGTCTACAGCGACAAAGGCAAGACCGGTGAAGTCTCCCAACTCAAATCGATCAACGAGTTCTGCGGCACCAAACCGCTGAAGGTCGCACTGGCCGACGGTACTGGGGACAACGCCTGGCGCAAGACGGCACGGGCCGAGTTCGAGGATGAGGCTAGCAAGTGCCCGAACCTCACCGTCATGCCGTATTCCGACGCCCAGAACAATCCGCAAAAGGCGATCAGCGACATCAAGGCGCTCGTCGCGCAGGGCGCCGACGCCATCGTCGTGTTCCCCGACGCGGGCCAAGCGCTCCTGCCAACGCTGCGGGAGGCGTTCCAAAACGGCGTAGCGATCGTGCCGTGGACCGCCAACCCGGGCGGCACCGCCGGTACTGACTACACCACGTTCGTCGGCCACAACACGATTAACGACGGGCACACCTGGGCCCGCTGGACCTGCGAGCACCTGGGGGACGCCGGTGGCAACGTCCTGTTCCTGGGCGGCACGCCGGGCAACACCCAGAGCACCACTGAGATCAAAGGCATCCAGGACGAGTTCACGAGCAACCCGGCCTGCAAGAACGCCAAGTTGCTGAACGAACCGGGCAAGCCGATCGACACGAACTGGAACCCGGCCCAGACGCAGCGGGTCGTCGCGGGCCTGCTGACCAAGTACAACCAGATCGACGCGATCATCTCGGACTCGGGCGACGGCTCGGTCGGCGGCGTTCGCGCCTTCGAATCGGCCGGCCGCAAGCTTCCGCTGTGGACGGCTAACGACAACAACGGCCTGGCGTGCGAATGGCAGAAGGCCAAGGCACAGCAGCCCGACTTCAATCTCGTGACCGTCTCGAGCCGGACCTGGCTCGTCCGCCTCGCGCTGCGCAAAGCCGTCGCCGCGAAGGAGGGCATCAACAACGACGAGCCGGACATCATCAACATCCCGATCTACGAAGACAGTTTCGACAGCGGCAAGCAACCGAAGTGCGAGTCGGCGCTGCCGACCAGCGCCATCCTCTCGGCCGAACTCGCGCCCGAGAAGCTCAAGAGCATCTACAACTGATCGATCTGTGCGCTGGTCCGTGGTCGGCGACCGCGGACCAGCACCGGAAGGGACTCACCCGATGGATGAATCGAGCGCCCGCCTGGTGATGCGCGGTGTGACGAAACGTTTTCCCGGTGTACTCGCCTTGGACGGGGTCGACTTCGAGGTCCAGGCGGGTGAGATCCACGCGCTCGTCGGCGGCAATGGCGCGGGCAAGTCGACCCTCATGGCAGTCGCTTCGGGCGCGGTGAAACCGGACAGTGGGCAAATCGCGATCGCGGGCCAACCGCTGGCCGAGATCTCGCCGGTGGCCGCGCGCGAGCAGGGCCTCGCGATCGCCTTTCAGCACCCGACACTGCTCCCGGATCTCACGGTGACGGAGAACCTCATGCTGTCGGTGCCCGCGGCGAAGCGTCCGCCCTTCGGCGAAGCGAGGCGATGGGCGACGGAGAAGTTGCGGGCGATGGGCATGCCGATCGATGCCACCGCCCCGGTTCGCGCGCTCACCCTCGCCGAGAAGCAGGCGGTCGAGATCTGCGGCGCACTCGCGTGCGACCCGAGCGTCGTCATCTTCGACGAGCCGACCGAACCGTTCATGTCCGCCGAGACAGAGCGGCTGTTCGAGCGGATTCGTGAGCTCGCCGCCCGCGGTGTCGCCGTCGTGTACATCAGCCATCGACTGCCCGACGTGTTCGCCCTCGCCGACCGCATCACGGTGCTCCGCGACGGCCAGATACGCGGCACCTTCAACCGGGCCGAGGTGAGCGAACAGGACGTCATCACGCGCGTCGCCGGGCGGGAGGTCACCTCGCTGTTCCCCGATCGCGCTGTCGATCCGGGCGAACCGGTCCTGCAGGTGCGGGACCTGACATCCGATCGACTGGGCGGGGTGAGCGTCGCCTTGGCCCGGCGGGAGATCCTCGGTCTCGCCGGCGTCGAGGGCAATGGGCAGCGCGAATTCATCCGGGCACTGGGCGGTGCCGCGCCGAGCCGAGGGCGGGTACTGATCGAAGGCCGACCGGTTGACGTGTCGAGCCCTCGCCGGGCGCGCGAGTCGGGTGTCGTGCTCATGCCCCAGGAACGTCATGTCGAAGGTGTCGCGACCATTCACTCCGTCCGCGAGAACCTGGCCGTCGCGGCGACCGACCGGACATCGCGCGCCGGAATCATCGCCATCCAACGCGAAGATCAGCTCGTCGAAAGGGAAGTAGTCGAGCTCGGCGTGAAGCTCGCGTCCCCGGACGTCGCCGTCGGAACGCTTTCGGGAGGCAACCAGCAAAAGGTGGTGCTGGGCCGTTCGCTGCTGTCCGATCCGAAGGTCCTGCTGTGCGATGAACCCACCCAGGGCATCGACGTCGGCGTCCGCTCGGACATCTACCACCGGCTGCGGGACACGGCGGAGGGCGGCGTGCCCGTCGTCGTGCTCAGCTCCGACAACGTGGAACTCGCCGGACTTTGCGACCGCGTCCTGGTCTTCTCGAAGGGCCGGGTGGTCGCCGAACTGGTCGGCGATGCGATCACCGATAACGCGATCACCGAGGCCGCACTGACCGGCTCGTCCGCCGAACGGGAAGAGCGGGCCGGGTCGCGGGAGAAAGCACCGGGACGCCGGTGGCGAAAGCTGCTGTCCAGCGAGCAAGGACCGAGCGCGTTCCTGATCGCCGCCATCATCGCGCTGACCATCGTCGGGACCGCCCAGAACGACCGGTTTATGTCCAGCTTCAACATCGCCAGCATGCTGGAGCTCCTTGGCCCGCTGCTGTTCCTGTCCGCCGGCCAGCTGATCGTGATGTTGACGGGCGGAATCGATCTCTCGGTGGGGCCGCTGAGCGGAGCGCTCGTCGTCGTCGCGTCGTTCTATGTCAGTGACGACTACGCCATGGGCTGGTGGGTCCTGGGGTTCGTGATGATGGTGTTGGTAGCCGGTGGAATCGGCTTGGTGAACGGCTCCTTGGTGAAGTTCGCCCGCGTCACGCCTGTGGTGGCCACACTCGTGACCTATATGGCACTGCAGGGTTTTTCGCTGTTCATGCGCGATGTCCCCGGCGGCTTGATCGCCGAACCGGTAACCTCGCTGCTCAAGGTCAAGATCGGCCCCGTCCCGTGGCCGGTGATCGCCGGGGTGGTAATTCTGGTCGTTCTCGAACTCGCGTCGCGCCGCACGATGGCCGGTTTGTGCCTGCGTGGCACTGGTTCCGCTGACCAGGCCGCGTACAAGCGAGGCATCCCCGTCACTCGCGTCTACGTCCTGGCTTACGTGGCGGGTTCGATGTGCACGCTGTTCGGCGCGTTCCTGCTGGCGGCACAGACCGGCATCGGTGACCCGACGGCCGGTATCTCCTACACTCTCGCGAGCATCACCGCGGTGGTCCTTGGTGGTGCTTCCATTTTCGGCGGACGCGGAAGCTTCATCGGAGTTCTCTTCGGGGTCCTGCTGCTTCAGGTGACACAGAACACCGCCTCGTTCGCCGGTCTCTCCCAGGCTTGGCAGTACTGGCTTCCTGGACTGATGGCGCTGGTCGCGACCGGACTGTTCGCCCAAGTACAACACCGCACCAAGCGTTGCGCACCGTCCAGCTGAGCAGTTCGGGAAATGGCGGCTTCATCACCGGCACGAGGGCGGGCGGCGAAATGCGCGGATTTCGGGAACGCCGCATAGCAATTCGCGGCTCAGATCATCGACAAAGCCAACCCCGTCGCGAACTCTCCGAGCAACGCCAACAGCCGCGGCCACGGTTGCTAGATCGGCAGAATCACGACGAAAAGGGCTCTTGTAACTGATCCGTGGGTGGCATGTTCCGGGGTTTTCGTCCCGGGGATGGGGCACGCCGTTGCCGCGTCTGGGCTTCTGGCTTGTCGAAGGCCAGGAACCAAGGAAGCGGACAACGACGTGCCGGATGCCGGTTTCGATGGAGCGGGCGATGCGGCGACGGAATCTGTTGCAGCCGGTGGAATACCACCGGGAGCGGCTCCGCGTTCGCATTCGACTTGGCTGCGGGCAGTCGAGGGAACGAAGACTTAGAGTTCCTAACAAAGAATTTTGATGTGTCGGTAGCAGATTATGCAGGTGGCCAGGCCGAGGAACGCCTCGTGGATGTCGTCGCGGCGCTCCCAG
>NZ_JBSFLZ010000111.1:0-24084 GCF_053599315.1 Saccharopolyspora sp. NPDC000995 | reverse complement strand
CCACCACTCATCGGCATATCCCACGCTCACGCCAAAGTGATCATTTCGGCTACTACCGCCCCCACAGTGACCGACTCGCTTATTTGAGGACTAGGCCCGCCGCCGTCCGCGCGAATCGCCCGCGGTCGAGGCCGAGTTGGGACCTGCGACGCCGAATGCCCTGATCGCCTCCGGGGTGCCCGCGGCACGCGGACGAGCCCTCGTGCACACTGCGGGAGGCGCACGCTTTGGAAGCCCTCCGCTGGGTCGTCTTCGGCCTGATCGCCGGTGCCGTGGCGAAGGGCACTTCCCCGGAGCGCAAGGAGAGCCGATGCGCCAAGTGAAGCCGGTGCTTGTACCCATTGCGAATGGGACTGGCAGCGCCGGGCCTCGTGCCGCGGGATGGCGAGTGACGTCTTCTTCCATCCGGAGAACGAGTGGGGATCTGCGCGTGAGCGCCGTGAACGACGTCCCCGGCAGATCTGCTCGGAATGCCTGGAGCGAAAGCGTTGCCTCCAACACCCGTTTACCGTGCGGGAGCCGTACGGCGTGTGGGGCGGGCTCGGGCAGGACCAAACTGCGCACCTTCGTGGCCGATCGGCACCTTGTGCGGGTCTCGGGGGGCCTCCCCTGAACGAGGGGAGCCGAAAAGGGCCGTATCGACCGGCCCTGCGCGCGGGCTCGTTGGATGCGCAGGGTAACTTCTTTGCCAGGCGGCAAGCGAATGGCATGGACGTGAGGTTGTGGTCGATGAGTCCGGCACATTTGATCGCGCCCGATGGCGACGGGGGCCTTGCCAGCCGAAGCCTCAGGCGAGCTCCCGGTCCGGGATTCCGAGTTCGTTGGCGGCGGAGTAGAAGGCTTCCAGCCCGGTGCGCAGTGCGCTCCTGCTGCGCGGGTTCATCTGCTGGAGCACGGCCTCCAAGTCCGCCTTGCGGTCGCGGCGGAACTGGCGCAACAGCCGCCGCCCGTCTCTCGACAGCTTCAGGACGATTTCCCGGCGGTCGCCGACGCTGACTTCGCGCACGAGCAGTCCGGCTGCCTGGAGGCGATCGCACAACCGGCTCGTTACGGACGGGATCGAACCGAGCTCGTCGGCCAGGCTCATCAGGTTGATCGTCGCGTGGCGGTCCACGACGATCAGCGCTCGCAGTTGGGACGGCGACACCTTCGGGCGCAACCGTTCCGCGCTGCGTCCCCACACCACGACGAGCGCGCGAGCGGCGGTTTCGACGTCATCGAGGAATTCGTCCGGCAGCGGGTCGGACTGGCGCACTAGGTCGTACTCCCTCCTGCGGGCAGGCTGCATCGGCGTGCGTCCCGGCTCGGTGACATCTTCTCACGTGGAGCAACGAGGTCGCTCGGCATCTTGCCGGGCAGTGGATGGAAGCAGGAGATGCGGTGAGCACACCCACGCGCTGGGAGCTGGTGGAACGCGCTTTGCGGGAGGCCGATCCCGAGGAAGTGGCCGAGGTCCTGGGCGAGGCCCTGCGGGAGAACTATGGGATCCGGGACTGCGAGATGTTCCTCGTCGACCTCCGGCTCGTGGTTCTGGAGCCGGTCGTGCACCGCGATGCTCCCAGCATCCCGCTCGCTGGAACTGCCGCCGGACGTGCCTATCGCGACCAGGCTGCGATCGTCGGGGAGCACGAAGGCCGAACTGCTCTGCACCTCCCGCTCGCCGTCCGCGGCGACCGGATGGGAGTGCTGCAGCTGGTGACCGATGAGGACCTGTCCGCCGAGATTCGCGCGGAGCTGCTGGATGTCGCGGAAGTCGTCGCCGGGCTGGTGCTCACCGCCGAGGTGGTCACTGACCGCTACCGGCGGGTGCGCCGGCGGCATTGGCTGACGCTGGCAGCGGAGATGCAATGGCAGCTGCTGCCGGTGCGCTCGGTCGAGACGCGTTCCTTCCGGCTTGCCGGACAGTTGGAACCGGCGTACGCCGTGCGGGGCGACAACTTCGATTGGAGCCAGGACGGGCGGACTCTCAGCGTCGCGGTCACCAACGGGATGGGGGAGAGCCTGACCGCGTCGATGCTGACGACGCTCGCCATCACCGCGTTGCGGAACGCACGACGCGGCGGAGCGGACTTGGTGGACCAGGCCGCCCTCGCCGATCAAGCGATCTGGTCGTACCACGTCGGCAAGCAGTGCGTGTCCACGCTGCTGATCGAGCTCGACCTGCGCACTGGTCGGCTGCGGGTGGTCGATGCCGGGTCGCCGCGCATGTGGCGGGTGCGAGGTGACGAGATCGAGCTCATCGAGCTCGACGCCCAGCTCCCGCTCGGGATGCTGGAGGAGACCGAATACCAGGCCCAGGAGTTCCAACTCGAACCCGGCGACCGGCTCTTCGTGCTCACCGACGGCGTCTACGCGGCAGCCCGAGCGTCGCGGAACTACGACGTCGCCTCGCTGCAACGGACACTGCGCGCCAGTCGCCTGCTGCCGCCGGCCGAATCCGTTCGCGCGTTGATGAGCGATCTCCGCGTCTTCTTGGCAGACCACGATCTGGACGACGACGCCGTAGCGGTGTGCTTGGACTGGAACGGGACGGATCTGTGACCGTGCTGGTCGACTGCCGGCCGCGACAGTCGACCAGCACTCGATGAGACTCGGTGAGCTCCCGTCGCCGCGAACGCGGCAGGTCGGGCAAGCGCCTGGAGCTCCTACTCGTCCGGGCGAGCTGGTTTGTCCAGCCTCTTCCGCAGGTGTCCCAGGGTGCGGCTGAGGATGCGGGACACCGGGACACCTGCATCTGCGACACACCGACCTGGTCGGCGATGGTCTGGTGTGGGTTTCCAGCGGGCTCGTTTTTCGTTGCCCTGCGACTCGGGGAGGACGCCTCAACCGTGGTCATCGTTGCTGATCAGACGGCAGCGCGAGTCCACAGGGACTCATCGGGTCGGCTGGCCTGCCAGGAGAAGGACGCTCCGAGGGCCGCGGATCGGTCGACTAGCGCGGCAAGTTTCGCGGGTCGCCCGGGCGCGGGTTCGGCTTGCCCGCGATGGTGATCCAGAGGTCCGGGTCGAAGTGGTCCCGCGGTAGCTGCGCGACCATGTAGCGGACGCTGCGTTCGACTTTCACGCGCCAGAGGCGCGCGGCTTCGTTTCCGTCGCCGTTGCGGAGCGCGTCGAAGATCACGGCGTTCTCGCGGGCGATCAAGTCGCCGGCTTCGGCATAGCCCAGTCGTAGGACGGAAATGAACATCCGCAGGCGCATGGTGAGGCGTTCGAAGAACGAGGAGGCCTGCGGCAAGTTCGCGGTCCGCGCGATCGCGTCCTGGAAGCACAGGTCGGCTTCGCCGATGCGCACGTCGTCGCTGTTCCGCGCCGCGGCGCGGACCTCGGCGAGGGCCGTGTTGACCGGTTGGAGATGGGCCTGACCGAGCACCGCGACCCGGCGCATCACCAGCGATCCCAGCGAGGCGCGCACCGCGTAGAGGTCGAGGATGTTCGTCGCGCTGACGTCGGGGACTGCGGCTCCGCGGTTTGGGAGCCGCTCGAGCATTCCTTCCTCGGCCAGTACGCGCAGGGCTTCGCGGATCGGGCCCCGTGAAACCCCCAGCCGGGCGGCCAGCGGCGCTTCCTTGACGCGCTCCCCGGCGTGGTACTGGCCTGCGGCGAGTGCTGCACGCACCAGGTGCACGACCCGGTCGGTGGTTCCGGATGCCGTGGCCGAATCGTCCGGTATCGCGCTGGTGGGCTCCAGATCGGGTCCGGGTTGCTCCGACGTAGTAGCGCCCACAGGTTTCGAGTCGTTATCAATGCCGCGGTTGGCGGCGGCACCGCTCCACAGGGCGCGAGGGCTCTTCGCCCACGAGTACGGGCTCGTGCGCGGGGTCCAGGTGCTGCACCAGGCCCGGACGTCGTTGCGGACCTTGGTCAGCGACGCGGCGAAACCGAACAGGTTCTCGTGGGCGGGCAGCGGGTTGTTCGCCAGGAGGAAGTCGATCTCGTCGGCCCAAGACAACCGGTCGGGTGCGCTGTGGCAGCGGAAGCGCGAGTGCTCGTGCAGCCACTCGTCGACCGTTGGCAGAGCCGACTCGTCCAGGCCGCCGGCGAGCAGGTGGACGTTCATGCTGGCGGCCACGGTGCGGTCGAGGTGCTCAAGGAATTCGCGCAGGGGAGTGCCGTCCCTGGGCGTTCCGGTGGTTACGCCCCGGAGCGAGGCGAAGGCGTTCGCCACGGCGAACAGGTTGCGCGTTTCGGCGCGCCGCCGGTCCACGCTGCGGCCGGCCGGCCGTCGATCGAGAAGGGGCGTGCTGTGCGGGGTGGCCGAGACGGCTAGTACCCGCACCGGGGGGTCGAGGAACAGGCCGACCACGTCGTGGATCTCCGCCGGTAGCAGCGACGACTTGCCGGTTTGCCGCGGGGAGGAGCCGGGCGCCGGGTGGATGTGGTGGGCGCGCCAGATGCGGTTCACGGTGGTCTGGCTCAGGCCGGTCTCGGCCGCCATCGAACGCGTCGACCACACGTTCCTGGCACCCGGGGCTGGGGCGAGCGTGCGGACGAGGACGGTCGCGACCGCGTCGTCGTCGACCGCGCGAGGCCGTCCTGGACGGGGTTGCTCGTGCAGGCCATCCAGCCGTTGGTCGAGGAAGCGGGACCGCCACTTGCCGACCACGTCCCGGGAGATGCCGAGGCTTTGGGCCACCGCGGTATTGGTGCGCTCGTGCTCACAGCACAGCACGATCTGGGCCCGTAGCGCGAGGGCCTGCGAGCAGGTGCGGCTGCGGGTCCACTTCAGCAGTGCGGTCCGTTCGGTATCGGTGAGGACCACGGCATTGCGGGGCCTGCCGACCATGGCAGGGAAGTGTAGGCGAACTTCTGGTTCGGGTGAACAGCGGTGCTCAACAAATGTCCACGGGCATTGTTGACAACTCGGACCGTTCGCATACTTCGTCGCTATCCGGTGGCCACGCCGCCGGCACCCACAAGGCACCGCGAGCTCGCTTCGACCACAACGACACCGCCCGCTCCCGCGGTGCGAACGCACGGGACGCATTCTGCGCGGGCCGGAGGTTCCGGACCCCGCAGTCGGTGCTCTGCGCGTCTGCCGCGCCCGAGCAGGGCCTGCGATGCAGGAGCTTGTCTTGAGCAATTCCATCATTGATGACCAGCCCTACGGGCGCTTCCACCGCAAGCTCTTCTTCCTCTCCGCCGGCGGGCCGTTCCTCGACGGCTACATCCTCAGCGTCATCGGCGTGGCCATCACCGGGGCAACGCGTGAGTTGGGGCTGACGTCCTTCACCGAGGGCTTGGTCGGTGCCGCGGCGCTGGTCGGCGTGCTGGTCGGCGGGTTCGTATTCGGTTGGGTGACAGACCGGGTCGGCCGGCAGGTCATGTACACCATCGACTTGATCGCCCTCGTCGCCGCTTCGGCGCTGTCGTTGTTCGTGACTGAGGCGTGGCAACTCGTCCTGCTGCGCTTCGTCGCCGGGGTGGCGGTGGGGGCCGACTACCCGATCGCCACGTCGTTGCTCGCCGAATGGCTGCCCGCGCACCGACGGGGCCGCACGATGGGAGCCCTGGTCGCCGCGTGGTTCGTGGGTGCATCCGCGTCCTACGCGGTGGGCTACCTCGTGGCTGCCGCCGGCGGGGCGGACCGGTGGCGCTGGGTCCTGGCCAGTGCGGCGGTACCGGGTTTGATCATCCTGCTGGCCCGTATCGGAACACCGGAATCCCCTCGCTGGCTGCTGCGCCACGACCGCCCGCAGGACGCGGCGGTAGCGATTCGCACGGCGTTCGGCCGCCTTCCGACGGAGCAGGAACTCGCGCGCTTGGCGGAGACCGAACCGGCGAAGAGCTCTCGACTGTCCGATGTGTTCACCGGAGGTTACCTGCGGCGCACCTTGTTCGTCGGCGGGTTCTGGTTCTGCCAGGTCGCGCCCGCGTTCGCCATCTGGACCTTCTACCCGGTGATCCTCGGTGCCTACGGGTTCGAAGCAGGCGACACCGCGCTGCTGTGGTCCATGGTGGTCAGCCTGGTCACCCTGGCCGGCTGCGTGCCGTGCATCAGGTGGGTGGAGACCTACGGGCGCAGACCCGTCATCATCTGGACCTTCGCGGGTGTGACCGTGTCGCTGGCAGCGCTGGGTTCGTTCCCCGGTATGGCCGCCGCACTGGCCATCCTGATCTTCGTCGTCAACGCTCTCGCCCAGGGCGGCGGCAACATCCTGCAGTGGATCTATCCGACAGAGCTGTTCCCCACCGACATCAGGGCGTCCGCGGTTGGTGTGGCCAGCGCGATCAGCCGCGTCGGTGCGGCTGCGGGCACTTACCTGCTCCCGGTCGGGCTGGAAGCGATCGGGCTCGGCCCGACCATGCTCGTCGGGGCTGGGCTCTCGGTCATCGGAACCGCGATGTGCGTGGCCTGGGCCCCGGAGACCAAGGGGCAGGCGCTGCACGAATCCGCTGCCGTCCCGCAGCAGCCCGAAGTACGAGCCAGCTAGGAGAAATCGATGTCAGTCACCCGCGACCCGCTGCTGACCCCGTTCCGGATCAAGAACCTACTCCTGCGCAACAGGATGGTGAGCACCTCGCACGAGCCCGGCTACGGCGAGGACGGCATGCCCACCGAGCGGTACCGGGCCTACCACGTCGAGAAAGCGCGCGGTGGGGTTGGCCTGACCATGATCGGCGGCAGCTCGGTGGTGAGCGTTGACAGTCCGCCGTCGTTCGGCAACCTGCACCTGTACTCCGATGAGATCGTGCCGTGGCTGCGGCAGTTGTCCGACGAGGTGCATGCCGAGGGCGCGGCGGTCATGTGCCAGATCACGCATCTCGGCCACCGCACCAGCAACTACACCGAGTCGTGGCTTCCCACGGTGTCGGTCGGCAACCTCCGCGAACCGGCGCACCGCGCATTCACCAAGCAGGCCGAACTGGCCGACCTGGAACGCATTGCAGCCGACTACGCGGCCGCCGCCGCGCGCTGCGAGTCGGGCGGCCTCGACGGCATCGAGATCCAGGCCTACGGGCACTTGCTCGACACCTTCTGGTCTCCCGCGCTGAACAACCGCACCGACGACTACGGCGGTTCCTTCGACAACCGGATGCGCTTCCCCCTCCAGGTCATCGCCGCGATACGCGCCGCGGTCAGCGATGAGTTCGTCGTCGGCATCCGGATGGCCGTCGACGAACAACTCCCCGGTGGTGTCGACGAGGACGAGGGCCTGGCCATCGCTGAGGTGGTGGTGAACGCGGGGATCGACTTCATCAGCGTCATCCGCGGCCACATCGCCACCGAAAGCGGCCTGTCCGACGTGATTCCCCCGATGGGCGAGGCCTCGGCACCGCACTTGGACCTCGCCGCCCGGGTGAAGCGCAAGATCGGCGTGCCGATCATGCACGCGGCCAAGATCGCGGACGTGGCCACCGCGCGGCACGCCATCGACGAGGGGCTGCTCGACCTCGTCGGTATGACGCGTGCCCTGATGGCCGACCCGCACCTGGTCGCCAAGATCGAGGCCGGGCAAGAAGAACGGATCCGTCCTTGCGTAGGGGCCAGCATGTGCATCGACGCCGCTTACATCGGAGAACCCGCCTCCTGCATCCACAACCCGTCAACCGGTCGGGAGCTCCGCCTCCCGCACCGGATCAGCGCAGCGCCGCAAGCCAAGAACGCGGTGGTCGTCGGTGCCGGTCCTGCCGGTCTGGAGGCCGCGCGGGTGCTGGCCGAACGCGGCCACCACGTCACGGTGTTCGAGGCTGCTCCCGAGCCCGGTGGCCAACTGCGCTTGGCGTCCCGTGTACAGCGGCGGCGGGATCTGATCGGCATCGTGGATTGGCGGGTGGCCGAATGCACCCGCGCGGGGGTGCGGTTCCACTTCAACCACCTCGTCGAAGCCGATGAGCTCCGCGGGCCGGCTCCCGATGTGGTGATCATCGCGACCGGGGGAGTGCCGAACACCGATTTCCTGGACTTCGGTGCGGATCTGGTGCACGACACGTGGGACGTCATCTCCGGTGCCGTGCTCCCGACCGGCTCGGTGCTGGTCTACGACGACCACGGCGGGCATCCCGGCTTGGACGTCGTGGAGTTGCTGGCAGGCAGCGCGGCGCAGGTGGAGTGGGCCAGTCCGGAGCGGACGGTCGCTGTCGACGTCGGCAGCGTCAACGCACCGCCGTACCTCCGCACGATGCTCAACCACGACGTCCGCATCAGCCTGATGCACCGGCTGGTCGGAGTGGAGCGCGACGGAGACGCGCTGCTGGCCACCTTCACCAGCGATCCGATCCGCCGCTCGTTCACCCGTCGCTTCGACCACGTCGTCGTCGAGCACGGAACGCTGCCCAACGCAGAGCTCTACGAGCAGCTCAAACCGCACTCGACCAACGAAGGCGAGATCGACTACGCGAAGCTCCTCGACCGATCACCGCAGGACCGGCTGCGCAACGAGGACGGAAGGTTCCAGCTGTTCCGCATCGGCGACGCGGTCAGCAGCCGCAACGTGCACGCCGCTGTGCTGGACGCATTCCGGCTCTGCTCAGCCGTATGAGAACAGGCCCCGGCGTTGCGGGGAAACGCGCCGTTGCACAGGGGTTGACGTTGTCAATTCGCCAGGGGTTGCTCGCAGCTCCAACGCTTGAGGGGCCGGCGTGGATCCCAGCGGGAGTCCGCGTTCCTCGAGCCCGGCGTAGAGCTTCATGTACTCATTTCGATGCACCCCGGCGTATCGCTGGTAGGTCACCAGGAAGCCGATTACGTCGGGGTGGTCACCGAACTCGCGGATCGTCTCCAGCGATGCCTCGTCCTCGAACAGGAGCCCCAGCATGGTCTTGATCCTGGAGTCCTCGGGCAGGATGTCGGCGTCGGCAGACCGCCAGCTAGTCTAGTGCCGCGTCAAGCAACGTTGACCGGATATAGAGGCTGTCGCCGATTTCGGGCGAAATTGGCTATGAAGTAGTGGCCTTCCTCGCGATATCCGCCGCTGATGCCCATGATCAAAAAAATCGCTGCTGGACCGTCGATACTGCCTGCAGTCGTTGCGAGCAAGGCTGTTGATGCGACGAGACCCCGCACCGTGGGCTATCGGGTGCGGGGCCTCGCTGCTGTCCGGGCTTGATCAGTCGTCGTTGTCGGTGTTAACCAGGCCCTCTACCTTGTCGTCACCCTGCGACCAGTGATCGATGTCCCGCTCGAACTCATCCTTCGGCTTGCCCGACGGTGGCTGTCGTCTGCCCAGCATCGATGTCCTTCTCCTTCTTCCGCTCAGCGGGCGTGAAGGTGTTTTGGACGTCAGGCAGGTGTGCCTTCACCAGGTGCACCAGGTGCAGCGATCGCTTCAATGCGTCCCCGAACACCGTAGGCTGTTGTTTCGACGTCCAACGCTCTTCGGCACCGCACAGGTTGCATGTCTGTGTGTCGTCTTTCGCAACGCTGTACTCAAGCTGGATCGGGTGCACGCGGACGGTTGCCATACTCGGTTGCTCCTCGGCTCGGCACGATGGTTGAACACCTCCCCTCACTTTACGTGATCGATCGTCCGGACAGGCAGTATCAGGTCAATCGACCGTCCGGGGGTCTGCCGGTGAGGCGGGAGCGGCCGGTTGGCAAGTCAGGAAGGACCCGAACAGCTTGCCAACCGGCCGCGATGGCCCGGTTCGAAAAGGGGGAGGAGTGCGCCGCGTGTCGGGGCGCAGCACACATACGAACCGAGCCGAGTCTGACGAGTCTGAGATCAACCTGACTGGCGGTGAACGCCCCGGGCGAACTCTGGTGCGCACAAGAGTCCGCAACCGCTCGCTCGACAGTCGTGGGTACGGGCGTACTCGGCTAGTGCTTCGCTTACGCATGCCTCGCAAGGTCGGGCAGAGAGCAGCCGGTTGGAGACAACGCCCATGACGAGCCCACACCTCGTTTGCGTCGTGCCAGGCTTCCGCTCATGGACAGCCCCGAGATGATCAGTCCATACATTCCGGACAGCACCAGACGGTTCCGCTTGGTCCGCAAACAGTTGCGTACTGCCCGCTGAACTTCTCGCTTTCACGCCCGTTTTCCTTCCGCACCGCTTGGTCTTGGTTTGGCGGTCCCCGCCGATGTCGGGGGGCTTTCAACGGCGGAGACCGCCCTGGCCACGAACTTAGGGGGCGAAAGCTCGATGAACCCCAACGTTTTGTTGGGGCACCCGATCGGATGCACCGTACCCTGATACGCATGCGGTTGGACGATGAAGCGACAGTCGGCGAACGCATCGCCTACTACCGGCGGCGACGCGGCTACAGTCAAGCGGTTCTGTCCGGTTTGCTTGGGCGTTCCGAGGAATGGTTGTCGCAGATCGAGCGTGGTGCTCGTGACCTGGACAAGCTATCAACGATTCTGCGAGTCGCGGAAGCGCTAAAACTCGAGCCAACCAAACTTCTGCCGGGACCATTCCATTCCACGCCGCGACCGGGCGCCAATGGCGCAACGTTGGGCACTGCTCCTGAAGTGGTGCCAGCGATTGAAACCGCGATGCTCAGGTATGACGGAATCGCGTCGCTTATTGGGGTTCCCGAGCGTGATCCGATAAACACAGACGAGCTCAAAAGGTCCATCTCGTTCGCTTTTGTCTGCTCTCAGACCGAGCAGTGGTCACGCATGGCACCTCTGGTGCCCGAGATGATCGCAGATAGCTTTCACGCGGTCCGCCAAGCCGACAGCGATGCAAGTAAGCGCGAGGCGAAGACTTTGGAAGCTCTCGTCTATCGCGTAACGAGCGGAATGCTGGATCGCCTCGGCGAAACACGCTTGCCGTGGGTCGCCGCAGAACGATCTATGGCAGCAGCAGAACAAACGGGAGACTCACTCCTGATAGCGGGCGGAGCATGGAGATTAGCCGTTGTTCTGCGCCACGCTGGACGTCTCGCCGAATCCACTGATGTGCCCATTGCCGCAGCGGACGCGCTCCGCCGAAACGACAAAAATGCCAGTCCTGAGCACCTCAGCATGTACGGTTCTTTGTTGCTAAAAGGTGCGGTTGGAGCGGCGACCATGAACGACCATTCAGCGGCCCGGGATTGCCTTCGTGAGATTGAACGTACCGCAGAACGCATCGGGCAGGATCGCAACGATTTCTGGCTAGCATTTGGACCGACGAACGTCGCGATTCATCGAGTATGGCTCGCCCTGGAAATGGGAGACCCTTCCCGCGCGATCGGTCTGTCGGATTCGGTTCTAAGTGGCCGCCTGCCGCCCGAACTAGCAGAACGGCGCACGTCGCATTTGATTACCGTGGCGCGGTCTTTCTACCTCCGCAGGAAATACCGCGAAGCGCTGGACCTGCTCAAGGAAGCAAAAGAAGTAGCTCCTGAACAATTGATCTTTACCAGTCGCGTTCACGGCATGTTGCGCGGAATGCTTCAGCGAGAGAGAAGGTCTATTAAGGCTGACCTTCGGGAGCTTTCCGCTTTTTTAGGCGTCGCCGCATGACGCGGTGGCCCCGGTCGTTTCACCGGGGCCACCGTAGGGCAATTTGCAGGCGAAGTGCGGCTCCCTCCGAGCAGTTCCAGCCTTGGACGACGAGGTGATGAGCTGCTCACCAGCAATGGCAACGAGCCTGTGCCTCCAGTCTTCGCTGAACCTGGCCATCGTCGAGGACGCGGGTCGCCGTCGGATCATTCGGCCGAAAGTGGCTGTGCCACGGGCGCAGGCAACCGCGGGCTGTAGCCGAACGTGTCGCTGCTGACGAATTCCCTGACGCAGCAAGGAGACATCGATGCGGGTTTCCCGCCTCCGCCGACGCGCAGCGACCATCGGCGTCGTCGCGATCACCATCGCTTTGCCGGGCATGGCATGGGCTTCGGCGGGCCCGGTGGACGAACTCACCGGCCCGGTCGCCTACGCCTTCACCGGCGCGTACCACGTCCCGACCCTCGATGGCGCGGACACGTTCGACGAGGTCTACCGCTCACCGCTGGAGCCGGGGGTGGTGGGCGTCCGGGCGCCGTCCAACGCCGCCCGTTCGGACTTCATCCCGGTCGGTCCGCTGTCTACCGGCACCTCGTGGTTCATGCACGTCAACACCGACAGGGGCGCGTTCAGCAGCAGCACCCGACCGGAGGGCACCACCGATGACGAGTTCTTCGAGTCGACCGCAGAACTCAGCGGCACGTCGGTGCCCCGTGCGACGGTGCGCGCTGACTACATGCTGGAGGCGCAGAACGCGCTAGGTGACGACACCGCGGACCACCGGTGGCTGTACTTGGACGACGTGCGCAGTCACGCCGACTGCCGGTCGGCGGAGAACGTCTCAGCTCGAACCACCGCCGCGCGGCTCTGGATCCGCCAACCCGACCGCATGCTGGCCGCAGTGCCCGTGCCCATCGGGGATGAGGCGTACCGGGTGAACGGGATGCCGTTGCGGTTGCCGAATTCGACCATGGAGCAGCAGGCCCTGCCGCAGTTCGCGGACGTGTTGGTGCGCCGCGCGACCGGACCGGTGGACCTGATCGACACCGACCAGTGGCGGACCGGTGAGGTCAACGTCGCTTCCGGTTGGCGGGTGGAGGTGACGAGCTACGTCATCGAGAACGGCACCCGCACCGAGGTGGACCGTTCGGTGCTGATACTGGGTGCGGTCAGCTGCTCGCTCTCCCGGTGAGGAAAGGCCGGGTGCCGGTTCCGCCGAACCGGCACCCGGCGCTGCGCAACGAGCCGATCGGGAATTCACCCCTATGCGGCGCAACGCGTTGGGGAGCGAGGTGAGGGGCGCCCCCGAGGTGACTGTGCCACTCACCTCGGGGGGCCGGAGGCGCAGCCGGACCCCGGTTCCACCGTGCTCCGAGCATCGAGCCAGGCACCGCAGGTATTGGCGTCACGCTGGGCCGTGGAGAGATTCTCGTTGCGCCGGTGCCCCTCGGGGCGTCGGCGCGGGTTGTGGACTTGGCGCCGCCTCCATGACTTCTTGGCCTCGGGCGTCGACGACCTTCGTGAACAGGTGTTGTGCAGCTCCGAAGATGACGGCCCAGCCGATGATCTGCGCCGATGAATCGAGGGACGTCAAACCGGGGACGAATTCGCCGCGCATGAGTAGGAGCCCGAGCACGGCTGTCAAGGCACCGGCCGGGAGCTTGAGGCACGCGAGCGCGAGCGGCACGTTGGACGCGGTCGGTTTGCCCCTGAGCTGGTGCAGCGCTGCGGCAGCGGTCAACGCCGCCGCAACGAACCCGACGGTTTCGACGACTGCGTAGTCGCCACTCGACGCGGCCAACTCCGAGCTCAAGTCCATATCACCGGTGAATGGGTGTTGACCGAGCGGACACACGACTATCAGTCCGCGAGGTGGCTCGAGAACCTGTGCTGACGCCACGTTGGGGGTGGGCCCGAAGCAGATCGGCACCAACGTCGGAACGAGCGCGCTGAAGATCGCGATCGTGACAGCTATGCCGAGCAGGCCGATGGCCCAGCACCACACCAGTTGGGAGAAACTGCGCTCGCGGACGACCTCGCGCTCCTGAGCCCGGTACGCCTCGCGCACGGCGTCGATCACGGTCT
This sequence comes from Saccharopolyspora sp. NPDC000995, assembly GCF_053599315.1. Taxonomy (NCBI): domain Bacteria; kingdom Bacillati; phylum Actinomycetota; class Actinomycetes; order Pseudonocardiales; family Pseudonocardiaceae; genus Saccharopolyspora; species Saccharopolyspora sp. NPDC000995. Next base: position 10,629 of record NZ_JBSFLZ010000111.1, on the reverse strand, counting down.
GACGTTGAGACTGGGTGAGTCTGCCGCCCTCGGAGCTCTTGAAGATCCGCTCGACGGCCAACCGGCGCCTGTCCTCGGGCGGCATGCTCGCCTCGATCAGCATGAGGAGGTCGGCCAGCATGCTGTGAAGATCTTCGAGCGAAACCATCTGGAGCACGAGGACGTGGGCCGCGTGGATGTGGGCGAGCGTGCCGTCCACCCCGTGTGCCCGCCGCGGCCACCGAGTGTCGAGGACATCGCTGTGAGCGCAATCGAGGTGGTCGCGGGCGTGGGCCGCCAACTTCTCGGTGCACAACTCACTCGGCGCGGAGCAGTTCTCCGCCCAGTCCACGAATGCCCTCAGCTCGTCGATGCGTGCGAGTGCCCTAAATCCCCAAGGCCATCGCCAACCGGGGTCTCGTCGCGAAACGGTTCGCGGGGCGTTCATCGCTCTCACCTGCGCAACGATCGAGCGGCCGAAACCGCGGCCCACGCCACTTCCGGATGCCGGATGTCGGAGTGGGCTTGGGCGAAGCAGGACAAGTTCCGGTTGATGACGTCGTTGGCGTCGAGGCGGTAGAACACGCCCGGCTGGAACCCGTAGTCCGTGCCCTGCTGGGCCATCTTGATGATCTGGGTCCCGCTCTGCTGGTAGCCGTCGTAGCCCATCGCTCCCCAGCGGTAGTTGATCCGGTCCACCAACTCGGCGTCCTGCCAGGCCAGCCTGCTGGCGTTGGGATACCACCAGGCGACTGCTCGGTCGGCCTCGCTGAACGTGCACACGAGCGGACCGTCGACCCGGTCGACGCAATCGGCCAGCACACCGGCGCCGTCCCGCACCGGAGCGCGCGGTGCGAACGCGAAGTGGCTGAAAGCGCCCTGCAGCAGGTACAGGGATTTGACCGGGCTGTTCGCGCCATGCAGCTCAGGCGGGAGCCCGCTGAGGGCGAACGAAACGAGCCGGGCGCCGAAGCTGTGGCCGAGGAGATGCACGCGCACGCCGGGCATAGTGTGCGCCACCTGCCCGAGCAGGGGGCCGAGGCCGTCGCGGCCGACCACCCCGGCGCGTTCCTTCATCTCGTAGTAGCTGAGGACCCGCAACGCCTCTCGCGCCCCCTGCCACATCCGCCCGAACGGGTTGAGCGCCCGCTCACTTCCACCGTCGACGGGTGCGAGGGCCGCCATCGCGTCGAATACCCGTCCCGGCGGTGCGCTGAGCACCGCTGCTTCGCCCGCGTCCTCCGGGGCGTTGCTGGAAGTGGTCACGAGTCCTCTCGTCAGGCGCAGGAACTCCAAGAGCCGGTCCCGGTCCTGCGGCTGCCGATCGAGCAGTTGGCCGATCTCCTCCAGCCGCTCCTCCTGGTTCGGGAAGGCAGGCGCGAGCGCCTTCGCGAGGTCGGCACCGGTGGACGTCTCCCCGGTGGGCTGTGGGGAAGCCAGAGCTCCTAGGGACTGCGTCGCCGATGACCTCGGGACCGGCGGGCCGGTGTCTGCCGGGGCGTCCTCGGGGAACAGCAGTGCGGGCCACAGCACGCCGACGAACGCCGTATTCGCCCGCTCCTCGGCCGAGAGGGTCCCCGCGATGAGTCCGAACATCGCCGCGTACAGGTCACGTGCCCCGTCGAAGGAGCTGTTCCAGCCGTGGCTGAAGATGAAGAGCTCACGCAGCCCCGCGGTGGTCTCGGGCAGGTTTCCACCCTGGCGGAGCACCCCCGCAGCGTTGAACTCGACCTCCCAGTACGGCACATCGCCGAGATGTGACCCCATCTCTGCTCCCCAGGTCGCAGGCGCTCCCACCACGCAGAAACGGTTCTGCAGGGACCAAAAAGGATCCAGCAGGTTCAGCGCGGCTCATGGGCCCCGCAAGGGCTGGGCCCGGCTAGCGGTCGGTCGGTACGGCGATTTCGCCGTCTTCCCGCATCAGCCGATCCAGGACCTCGTCCGGCATCCACACCCGGTGCGGGTAGTCGGTGCCCCAGGAGTTCAGGATCGGCACGGCTCCCACCTCATCCGCGTGAGTGTTACCGAGCACGGCATGCACGTCATCAACCGATGCTGCCCAGCGGAACACCTTGATGCCGTCGGTTGCGTCGGCGACGTAGCGGGCGCGCTCGGTGTAGTCGTCGTTGGCGTAGGAATTCTCCCAGTCGACGTGCCCAGCCGAGGCCAAGACCTCGGCCGCGGCGCGGCAGGACGTCCCGTTGGAATCGCCCGGGTTGGTCTCGGGCCACTGATCGCGTTCCTTGCCCCGATCCCACAACCACCAGGCCGTGTACAACTCGTCGTTGAGGATCGTCATGCACCGGGTCCAGGCGAATCCGACGCAGGCGCCCTCGCTGCCCTGGTCGTAGAACTTCCACCACTCCTCGCGGTCGGGTTCCCCGCCGGGTTCCAGGCACACGGCGTGCCCGCCCCGAATCTTGGTCAGCGACTTCGCCCCCTCCCGGGCCACGAACGGAACACCGTCCTGACCCGCCTGGGGGCGGTCGAATTCGGTGTACCAGTTGATGCCGATCACCACCGGTACCTCCGCGGGTTGGCTCGCGGCGGTCAACGGGTATTGCTCGACGTGGCGCCAATCGTCGGGGAGGAAACGCCCCAGGCGCTGGTCATCTGGATCTCGATCGATCGGGCGGTACCGCATGATTCCTCCACTCTCGCTGCACGGCAGCTCGTTCGCTGGAACGCGGGCGGGCACGACCAGTAAGCCCGTGGCGCGCGAGCGGCAGCAATGAACACATCGATCCAAACAGGATCCAGGCGGTCCACCCACAGCGAACCATTGGGCCCGTCGGCCGAGCCGCCAGAGGCCGTCGCGCACGAGCTTCCGGACAGCGGAGCGTACGGCCGGGACCAACTCCTCCAGGCGACCGCGCGACTCCGCCTCGAGCCGTGGCAGCTCGCCCGGCTCGGCACCGACGACTGGCTTCGTCATGTACTGCGAGCGCCCGGGCGCGATCTTGCGGACGACAACTGCGTTGCCGTCGTTCAACTCTTCCTCGATCTGTGGCAGATCGCGTTCGTGGCGCAGTCTTCTGCGACGACATCATGCCCGGACATCATTACCCCTGGCATCAGCCAACATCTGTGGTCCGACGGTAACAAGCTGCGCCATGGAATCACCTCCCTCGGGCTAATCCGGGCGGCAGTTGGAATGCGATCTGTTATTGGGTGGGAGGGCCTGGTGCGGCGTGGAACGGACCAGCGCGGAGTGCTCCAGACGCTGCTGCCGGGCCCAGGCAGCAGCCGCGGCACGACCCTGCAACCCCAGCTTGTCCAGGATGTTGTGCACGTGGTTCTTCACAGTCGCCAAGGCGATGCACAACTGCCTGGAAATCTCCTGATTGGACAATCCCTGTTCCAGCAGCACAGCGACTTCGACCTCCCTGCGACTCAGGACCCCCGCGTTCGGACTGGGCTGCAATTCCGCCGACAGTTCGGCCACCCTGCGGCACAGGGCAGCGGCAACGCGCGGCGAGCAACGCAACTCCCCATTGGCAACGCTGCTTACCGTCTGAATCAGTTCGGAGATCGAATGTTCCCGTGTCAGGTAACCGGCCGTGCCCAACTCGGCATACGCAAGGATGTCATATTCCTGCTCGGAAACGCCCAAGGTGATGATCCGCAGCCCGGGATTCCTTGCCAGCAAGGCGATCACGGCGCTCGGACCGTCCGGCAAGTCGGCGATGTCAAGCAGCACCACTGAGTGCTTGCGCGCGGTCAGATCGGATTCCAGTTCCTCCGGCCGCTCAAGGGTGGGCAGGACCGCGAATCCGTCGACGTTCTGCAGCGCGAGCGCCAACCCCTCCCGGTAGAACCTCGTCGCGGCAACGATGATGAGCTCGATCATTGTGCACCACCCCGGTGCCGCGCCGCCGGCCTTCCTGCTGCTCACCAGACATCGCGCGCCTGGCTCCAGTTCAGAATACCGAGCCGAGGCTTGTTGCGGGTACGGCAATTGGTCCTCGTTCGCCGACTGCTCGGTCTGCCGTGGATGAGAATGCGAATAACATTGTCCCAAAATTGCATTTCGAACAGAAGAGCCAGCGCATTCAACTGTTGCGGCGGCACGCATGAAGCGGTGCCGTGTACGAAGCACATCCGGACAGAGGGAATATTCCGTATCCTCGTCGGAGTTCCTGTTCGTGGAGGATGTGTTCGCCATGGCGAAAAGAGCGCCGCGTACCCGTGCGATCGACACCACCCCTTCCCGATCTGGTTCGAGCGAAGGCCCCTGACCACGGGCGGCCGAACCGTTGCTAACACGTGTAGCAACGCCCGCCTCGCGGCGCACCGGTCATGTTCGCGGATGAATCCTCAATGGATCCCGCTGCTCATTGCCCTGGCACGCGGGCTGCGTCTTACATGGACACGGCGTACCCGTGCGCCGAGCGCGCAAATTGAGCACGAGGAGGCTGAACAATGACGAACTGCAACACTTACACGGTGCAGGAGGGCGACACGCTCTCCGAGATCGGTGAATGGTTCCACGTTCCGTGGAAGGAACTCCAGCGCATCAACAACATCGAGAACGCAAACCTCATCTTCCCGGGTCAAGTTCTGCGCCTGTCGACGGGCTCGAACGTGTGCAAGACCTACACCGTGCGGGACGGGGACACGCTCTCCGAGATCGGTGAGCACAACCACGTGAAGTGGCAGCGCCTGGGGTACTACAACCACATCGCCAATCCGAATCTCATCCAGATTGGACAGACGATCTGCATTCCGCAAAGCGCATCGGCGGGGGCGCAGTGAGCGGTCCGGATGCCGAGATCACGGGCGCGGATGAGGGCTTTCCAGGCCCTCTCCGCGGCCGTGCCACTTCTGCATGTGCGTGGCGTGGGTGCGCAGGTACGCCCCGGATTTGAAGAACTGGTCGTAGAAGTCGAGGTCGAGGTGGTGCGCCTGGACGTAGTTCAGGATGAACACCGTCGGCACCGTCGCGGGGAACTTCCCGAAGGCGTCGAGGACGTACTGGGCCTGGAGAGCGACGCACTCCTTGAACTCGTCGTCGTGGTCTAGGGCGCTTCCGCGGAATCCGGGTGTGTCGGTCCAGGCGCCCGGGGCGTCGTGGTGAAACGGGCCGCCGGGCCCGAACTTGCGCTGGGCGAATGCCTCGACCGCAGCCGCCATTTCGGGGTAGTGCGGTGGGCAGTACGCCTCGAAGACCCCGGCCCGGCCGGTGGGGTTGGGGGTCGACCAGCGTTCGTCCTCGTCCTCGTCGTAGCGGAAGCCGAGGCCGGATACGTCCGGATTACCGGAGGCGCCGGGCATCAAGAAGCGGTCGATTCCGTCGAACATCCAACCGCCGAGCCCCATAGCGTGAGCGGGTGGAACCGGAACCGTCAAGTTCCACCAGACCGTGGGGGCTACGGTGCTACCGCCTCGCCGAGCGGCTACGACTCCTGGCACCACCGGCCATACTTCGCTGGGTTTCGCTTTGGGCTTTGTGAACAACGAGGTCCTTGTTGTGCACAGCGGACAGTGCGCACCAGGTGTGCTCTCGACCCGCCAGACCAGCGCGGTCGCGGTCCGCGTCTCGCGTACGGCCGGTAGCCGTGGTTTACCGCACCGGCCACGGGGGAATGAGGAGGGGACGGATGCTCAGTCAGTCCGGTCGTTGCATTATGCCCGAAGGACGATGTCATGACGCAGGGAAAGCAGACACCACGGGAACATTCCTCCGAACCGGCCGAGGGACCGCAGCAGCAAGCAGGAATCAGGAAGCCGACTCCTTGTGAGCAGGGGGCGAAGGCTTCCACTGTGGAGGTCGAACTGCGGCAACACGCCGATACCGCAACAGAAGGCGAATGACCCTTGCATGGCTTCGGCGAAGCTGCGCAGCACCTTCGCAGCGGCGCATTGCGATGTCCTGGTCAGCCTACGGGCTCTCGTTCCAGCAGGGCGGGGTGGCCGCTCGTTCCGCTGGGCACGGGGTAGTAGCTGTGGTGGGTGGTGGGGTCCACGGTGACCACGTGCGCGTTGTCGGCGAGATGACCTGAGCCCCTCACCTCCAGTTCTTGGTTGTGCTGGTCCAACACCGTCAGCCAGCCGCTTTCTGCTGCCACGTACAACCGGTGGGCGCTCGGGTCGTAGGCGAGGACGTCGGGTTGGTGGCCGACCGGTGTGGTCCCGACGACCGCACCGGTGTCGATGTCTACGGTCAGCAGCTCGTCGTTGCGGTCGCAGGCTGCGAACGCCAGTCGTTGCGGTGGGGCCAGCGCCAACCCGTGGTCGTGGTCGCAGGCGTGCAGCGGGATCGTTCTGGTGACGGTGAGCTTGGTGGGGTCGATGACTGCCAGCTCGTCGTGGGCTTGGACGGCCACCAGCATCTGATCTGCGACCGGGTCGTATGCGACGTTGCCGACCTCCCCGCCCAGAGAGACGGTGCCCCGTGCAGTGCCGCTGGAGGCGTCGATGACGGTCTCCGTACCACCGCGTTCGTCGGTGGTCCAGACGGCATTCCTGCGCGGGTCGAACGCCAAGCCGTCGGGATACGCGCCGGTCGGGGTCTGGTTGATCACCTGACCGGTTTCCTCGTCGATCGTGACCATCGCGTTGCTGCCGGTTGCCGTGGCGTACACCCGGTGAAGTGCGGGAACGACGAGCACACCGTGAACTTGCGGCACGTTCGCAATCACACGCACCACGCGGTGCGCGCGTACGTCGACCTCGACGACCTCACCGGCTCCGAGATGCGCCGCGAAGAGCAGTCCGCGTTGCGAATCCATGCTGGCGTAGTCAAATCGCGAGCTGCTCCCGGGTAGCTCCACCTCGCCCACGGCGCGCAACGGCAGGGCCACCGCCGTCGGGGGTGGCGGCGGCGGTGAACAGGCTGCGGCCAGTGCTATCCCCAACGCTGCGACGAAGACCCCGGTCGACGACAACGTCCAACGTGCGCGCCGCGACGGGGCGCAGTGAGCTGATCGCAATCCAGCCTCCCCCCGGTGACTCCGACCACCTTCGCCGCATTGTCGCTACTGCGCTGGCTTGGCGTTGGTGGCATCGACTGCGGCCCGCAGTGCTTTGGCGAGTGCCACGGCGTTGTCGACGGCCCAGAAATGCATGTAGAACAGCCGGGGCTCGTCGGTCAGGCTGTGGTTGTGCAGTTCGACCACGGTGATTCCGCCCCTGCGAAGCGCCTGGATCACGTTCTGGACCTCGGGAGCGGTCATGACGAAGTCACCGTTGATCGCGGCCCTACGGCCGCCCACGGGCTGGAAGTTCAGCGCGGTGTTGACCCCCGTGCTCGGCGGGACGACGTGCCCACTGTCCTGGACGACGCCGTTGCGGGCGATGGTGAACTTGTAGATCCCGCCATCAGTGCTTCCCTTGCGTCCCAAGGCGTTGTCGATCCCGGCAGTGTCCAAATCGATTGGTGGCTGCTGAGCCGGTGCAGCGGCGGCGGGTGGGATCGCGGTGGCGTCCAGCGCTGCGCGCACGCCCTGGGCGAGGTGCGTGGGGTCTCCCATGCCGTGGATGTGGGTCCACCACACCGGTGGCGACTGTTCCAGCAGGTGTTTGTGCAGCGCTGTTTGCTCGATTCCGCGTGCCTGCAAGGCATCGGTGACCTTGGGCAGTTCTGTCTCGGTGACCACGAGGTCGCCCGTGAGCATCGTGGTGTCGTCGTACTTGGTGAAGGTGGCGTAACCGCCCAGGGACAGCCCTGGCTTGATCGCGACGCCTGAGGAGACGACGTTGAGGTCCGAGCGGGTGAGGGCCACGCGGTAAACGGTGTTGTTATCGCTGAGCTTGCCGGTGCGGCCCAACACATCGGACACCGCCTTCCAGTCCGCATCCGTTGTGACGATCGGTTGATGTTGGGCAGGGCCGGCATGTTGCTCCGTCTGGCTCCCGGTGGTCGGTGCGCCTCCGCATCCGGCCAGCGCCGCTAGCAGTAGCGCCGCGACGGCAATCGCAGCGCGATGAGGAAGTGTTCGCCCGGTGCTCGGCATCGTCGTCCCCATTCCGGTCTGCGCATTCTGGTTCTGGTCTTCACTCGCGGGGGATTCCTCCGCCTCGGGGTCTGTGCGACCGTGGTCACGTGTCCAGGGATATCGGGTGGACATGAAGTACCGATGAAGCGCAGTCCCCGCCAGGCCCGACAGGGCCGGACCCAGGGGGTGGGCGACGTGCGGGTGCTGGTGGTCGAGGACGAGCCGAAGATGTCGGGGCTGCTGCGTCGAGGGCTGGTCGAGGAAGGCTACGCGGTCGATGTCGCCACCGATGGCCCGGAGGGCTACGGCGCGGCGGTGAGCCGCAGCTACGACGCCGTGGTCCTGGACGTGATGCTGCCCGGGCTGTCCGGGCTCGAGGTGTGCCGGCGGCTGCGCGACGAGGGCACGTGGGTGCCGGTGTTGATGCTCACCGCGCGTGATGCGGTTGGCGACCGCATCACGGGGCTCGACAGCGGGGCCGACGACTACCTCACCAAGCCGTTCCACTTGCGGGAGTTGTTCGCTCGGCTGCGGGCGCTGACCCGCAGAGGCCCTTCGCTGCGGCCCACCGTCCTCACCGCAGGTGACCTGCGCGTGGAACCCGCCAGTCGACGGTGCTGGCGAGGCGGATGCGAGGTGGGGCTGACCGCCAAGGAGTACGCGCTGCTGGAGGAGTTCCTGCGGCAGCCCGGCATGGTCCTGACCCGCGAGGTGCTGCTGGAGCACTGCTGGGACTTCGCCTACGAGTCGCGCTCCAACGTCGTCGATGTCCACATCCGAGCCCTGCGCGAGAAGATCGACCGGCGCTTCGGCGTCGTCTCGTTGGAAACGGTGCGCGGAGCCGGCTACCGGTTGCGCGCCGATGGCGGCTGCCAGCGCGCGAGGCGATGATGATCAGGCGGTGGCCGATCCGGTGGCGGCTGACAGCCGCGTTCACGCTGACGATGGCCGTGGTCCTCGCTGGCGCTGGAGCCGGCACCGTGGCTAATACGCGATCATCCCTCGACGAATCGATCACGCAGGCCCTGCAGTACCAACTGCGCGACGTCCAGGCCGCCGCCGACACCACCTCGCCCGCGTTGCCGAACGCCCGGGGTTGGGCCGCCCAGGTCCTGGAAGGCGGACGGATCGTCGCCAGCTCGCGCGAGGCGGCGGATCACGCGCTCCTGAGCCCTGTCGAGCTAGTCGCGGCTCAGCGAGGCCCACTGCTCACCGAGCATCCCAACGCCGGATCGTTGCGCGGACCGGTACGGATCGCTGCCGCCCCGGCTGCCGGCGGCTCGCGGATCGTGGTGGCGGCGGTGAGCCTCACCGATCGCGACGCGGCCGTCGCGGACTTGGCGGGGGAATTGGCGGTTTTCCTGCCGCTGGTACTGGTAGCCGCTGCATTCGGGGCCTACCTGCTGGCCACGGCGTCGCTGCGGCCCGTGGAACGCATGCGTGCGCGAGCCGCCACGATCACAGCCGAAGCCCCCGTGCAACGGCTACCCCTGCCGACAAGCCGCGATGAGATCTCCCGACTGGGTACAACCCTCAACGATATGCTGGACCGCCTGCACGCGGCGCTGGACCGCGAGCGGCGGTTCGTCGCCGACGCCAGCCACGAAATGCGCACCCCGCTGAGCCTGCTGACCACCGAACTCGAACTCGCCCTCCAACGACCGCGCACTACCGACGAGCTGGAAGCGGCGCTGCGCTCCGCCCTGGAGGAGACCGAACGGCTCTCCCGGTTGGCTCAAGACCTCCTCCTGCTCGCCCGCGCGGACCAGTCCGCCGGCCCAGTTCAACGCGGCACCGTGGAACTGCACGCGCTACTCGGAACCACCGCGGACCGGTACCGAAACGTCCCCGGCGGGCATGACATCACCTTGGATTGCGAACCCGGCGTGGCCGTTCTGGCTAACCGCGACGACCTCGACCGGGCTGTGCGCAACCTGCTCGACAACGCCCTCCAGCACGGAGCCCCACCCATCGCCATCCACGCGACTGGAACCGCCGACAACGCGGTGACCATCGAAGTTCGCGACCATGGCCCCGGAATCGACCCGGAATTCCTGCCCCGGGCCTTCGACCGCTTCACCCGAGCCGACGACGCCCGCACCGCCGGAGGCACCGGCCTGGGCCTGGCGATCACAGCGGCCCTGACCCGCCGCAACGACGGCCGGGCCACGGCCGCCAACACCGACGACGGCGGAGCCAGCTTCATCCTCACCCTCCCCGCAGCAACCTCTGCAACACCGCACCGAGGAAGCTGATGACAACCGCGTCACCAGCTGCAAGCAGGAGTCTGCTGGAACTCCCCGAGCCGGTCGAGCATCTCCTGCAGCCCGAAGTTCATCGAGCCCGTATTCAGCGACGCCAGCTGCGGCTTGAACACCGTCGCGGCCCCGGACGTCAGTGATCTCGAACGCTAATCACCGTCGAGAGCGTTAAGCAACGCCGCGCCAACGACGCATTTCCGTACTCGGACTCGGGATTCCAAGGCCTGCATTCATCTCAAGGACGGCCCGGCCGGGCCGCCCGTCGAGCCCAGCGATCAAGTCCTCGCTGCGGCACCGAGGCCGCGGCACACCGGCAAGTCGTGGACGGCGGCGCCGACGCGGGGTGACCCAGCTGCGCTAGTACGGCAGCAGCCATTCGCTAGCTGACCTGGGTGATCTTGGTGTCGCGGGCGAGTCTGGTGCGTTTGTGGTGCCATCGTGATCGTGCTTGG
>NZ_JBSFLZ010000110.1:0-24352 GCF_053599315.1 Saccharopolyspora sp. NPDC000995 | reverse complement strand
GTATATCATTGAAGACGGTCTGTGCTGGTGGGGGGGGGCGGCCCGGCCCGCCCCCCCCCACTCTGAGGTGCAGGTCATCCGCTTGCGCGACCATGCTCAATGCTGCATCAGATGCAATTCCGCGAAAAATCAGCTGCAGCCGGAGGTAGAGCCGCAGCCCTCGCACAGGTAACAGGAGCCCGACGGGCGCATCTTGGTGCCGCAGGTCATGCACAGCGGCGCGTCCGCGGCCTTGCCCAGGCGCAGTTCCAGCAACTCGGTCGAGCTGCCCGCCCGCTGCTCCGCTACCTTAGGCTGCTCGGATCTCTGCGAATAGTCCACGGTGGAACGCATCGTGTCCAGGTCGACGTCCGAGCTCTGCTCGGCCGACACCAAATCGGTGCCGTTGACCTGTGCCTCCCGCTCGTCGACGGTGAAGACGCCCAGCTGAGCACGTTTCTCGTAGGGCAGGTAGTCCAGCGCGAGCCGGCGGAACAAGTAGTCCAGCACGCTGCTGGCCATCCGGATGTCCGGGTCATCGGTCATCCCGGCCGGTTCGAAGCGCAGGTTCTGGAACTTCGAGACGTAGAACTCCAGCGGGATCCCGTACTGCAGACCCACCGAGATCGACATCGAGAAGGCGTCCATGACACCGGCCAGCGTCGACCCCTGCTTGCCCAGCTTGACGAAGATCTCGCCCAGCCCGTCGTCCGGGTATGAACCGGCGTGCAGGTAGCCCTCCGCGCCACCGACGGTGAACGACACCGTCTGGCTCGGGCGCTTCTTCGGCAGGCGCTTGCGGACCGGGCGGTACTCGATCTGCTTCTCGACCGCCTTCTCCGACTCGCCCTTGTTGCCCTTGCCCGCCGACAGAGGCTGGCCGACCTTGCAGTTGTCGCGGTAGATCGCCAGCGCCTTCAGGCCCAGCTTCCAGCCCTCGAAGTAGAGTTGCTCGACCTCTTCGACGGTCGCCGACTCCGGCATGTTCACCGTCTTGGAGATCGCACCCGAGATGAACGGCTGCACCGCGGCCATCATCCGCACGTGGCCCATCGGCGCGATCGAGCGCCCGCCCATCGCGCAGTCGAAGACCTCGTAGTGCTCGTGCCGCAGGCCAGGCGCGTCGACCACGTGGCCGTTCTCGGCGATGTACTCGACGATCGCCTCGATCTGCTCTTCCTGGTAGCCCAGCGCCTGCAGTGCGCGCGGCACCGTCTGGTTGACGATCTGCATGGAGCCGCCGCCGACCAGCTTCTTGAACTTGACCAGCGCCAGGTCCGGCTCGATGCCGGTCGTGTCGCAGTCCATCATCAGGCCGATGGTCCCGGTCGGGGCCAGCACCGAAGCCTGCGCGTTGCGCCAGCCGTTGCGGGCACCGATCTCCAGGCCTTTCTGCCACACCTTCGTCGCCAGCTTGTGCACGGAGGCGTCGTTGCGGTGGTAGGTGCGGACCAGGTCGTTAGCTGCCGCGTGCTTGCGCATCACGCGCTGGTGGGCCTCGGCGTTGCGGGCGTATCCGTCGTACGGGCCGACCACGCCGGCCAACTCCGCCGACCGTTTGTAGGCGGTACCGGTCATCAGCGAGGTGATCGCCGCCGCCAGCGCCCGGCCGCCGTCGGAGTCGTAGGCGTGGCCGGTCGCCATCAGCAGCGCGCCCAGGTTGGCGTAGCCGATGCCCAGCTGCCGGAACTTCCGGGTGGTGTCGTCGATCGCTTCGGTCGGGAAGTCCGCGAAGCAGATCGAGATGTCCATCGCGGTGATGACGAACTCGACGGCCTTCTCGAACAGATCGGCGTCGAAGGTCAGGTCATCGCGCAGGAATTTCAGCAGGTTCAGCGAGGCCAGGTTGCAGCTGGAGTTGTCCAGGTGCATGTACTCCGAGCACGGGTTGGACGCGGTGATCCGGCCCGTCTCCGGCGAGGTGTGCCAGTCGTTGATCGTGTCGTCGTACTGGATGCCCGGGTCGGCGCACTCCCAGGCAGCCTTCGCCATCTTGCGGAACAGGTCGCGGGCCTGCACCGTGTCCAGCACCTCGCCGGTCATCCGGGCCCGCAGCCCGAACCGTCCGTCGCTCTCCACCGCGCGCATGAACTCGTCGGAGACGCGCACGGAGTTGTTGGCGTTCTGGTACTGCACCGAGTTGGAGTCGGCGCCACCGAGGTCCATGTCGAAACCGGCGTCGCGCAGCGCGCGGATCTTGTGCTCCTCGCGCGCCTTAGTGTCAATGAACTCCTCGATGTCCGGGTGGTCGACGTCGAGCACCACCATCTTCGCCGCGCGGCGGGTCGCACCGCCGGATTTGATGGTGCCCGCGGACGCGTCGGCGCCGCGCATGAACGACACCGGACCGGACGCGGTGCCGCCGGAGGACAGCAGTTCCCGCGAGGAGCGGATGCGGGACAGGTTCAGCCCGGCCCCGGAACCGCCCTTGAAGATCAGGCCCTCTTCCTTGTACCAGTCGAGGATCGACTCCATCGTGTCGTCGACCGACAGGATGAAGCAGGCCGACACCTGCTGCCGGGAGCTGGTGCCGACGTTGAACCACACCGGCGAGTTGAAGCTGAACACCTGGTGCAGCAGCATCCAGGTCAGCTCGTGCTCGAAGATCTCGGCTTCGGCATCAGTCGCGAAGTAGCCGTGTTCGACGCCCGCTGCGACGTAGGTCAGCACGACGCGATCGATGAGCTGCCGGAGGCTGCTCTCGCGGGTGTCGCTGCCCACCGCGCCGCGGAAGTACTTGCTGGTGACGATGTTGACGGCGTTCAGCGACCAGAAGTCGGGGAACTCCACCCCGCGCTGTTCGAAGTTGACCGACCCGTCCCGCCAGTTGGTCATCACCACATCGCGGCGCTCCCACTTGACCTCGTCGTAGGGGTGCACCCCCTCCGTGGTGTAGACGCGCTGCACCCGGACGCCCTCGCGGGCACCTGCTTCCGGCTCCCCCGATGCGCCGGCCGGGCTACCGACGGTCTCTGTCATGACCTGACCCTCTTCCTTATCACTCGCTCGTCGTGCTTCGTCGGCCCCGTCCGGTCTTCCCGTCCGGTTCGGTCGTGACTCAGTGTTCAGCGATGCCCCACCGTGGGCCGTCCGCTGACGTCTTGCGTTTCCGCCCCCGCGGCGGGACGTGCGCCGACGCGGCTTACTCACGGCCGCTCTCCGCGTTTCTGCTCCGCACCGGCCTGCGCGGCGCGCCGTGCCGCGCGGAGGTCGGCGATCTCCTTCTCGAAGTCCTCCACCGAGGAGTACGCCCGGTACACGCTCGCGAAGCGCAGGTAGGCGACCTCGTCCAGCTCCCGCAGCGGTCCGAGGATGGCTAGCCCCACCTCGTGGCTCGGCAGCTCGGAAACCCCCAGGGACCGGACCGTGTCCTCGACCTGGTGCGCGAGCTGCTGCAGCGCGTCCTCTTCCACCGGGCGCCCCTGGCAGGCGCGGCGCACGCCCCGCACCACCTTCTCGCGACTGAAGGGCTCTGTGACGCCGGAACGCTTGACCACCGAGAGCACGAGCTCCTCGATGGTCGTGAACCGCCGACCGCACGTCGAGCATGATCGCCTGCGCCGGATCGCCTGGCCTTCCTCGACCTCGCGCGAATCGACGACCCGGGAGTCCTCGCCGCGGCAGAACGGGCACCGCACCGCCCCTCACCCCTTCCCCAGTTTGGTCGCGGTCACCTCCGGCAACCAGCGCCCAACTCACCGTCCGTACGTGCGCGAGTACCCTAAAGCCCAACCTGTGGACTAAATACATGGCCGTAACTACTAGATGTTGTGGTCGACTGTAAACTGCGGCGTACCGCGAAGCAAACTCGACCCACCCCTTCGGGCAGGCCGGCCGCAACCGATCGGCCCAGCCGGCGGAAACACCGAGGTCGCCACCGAAACCGCCGGACGCGAGCCGCCGGGCGACCACCGGCAGGCAGGATCGCACCGCCCGTCGGCGGTCCACCGGCGATTCCCCGGCAGAGCAGCCTCGCGCGGATCAGTCGCCGACCGGAACCCTCAACAGCCGACCGGCCTCCACGGCGGTCGCATCCAACTCGTTGAGCTCGACGATCTTCGCGACTACGGCGCGCGGGTCGCTGTCCGGCACCACCCAGTCCGCGATCCCCCAGGAAGTGTCACCGGCGCGGACTTCCACGACTGCGGTACCACCCGTCACGGGCGAGTCACCGAGCCCGAAGAGCCCCACCAGCATGACAATGAGGGAAGTGAAGATCGCCACCGAGGTCAGCCAGAGCCACTCGCCCCGCCGGCGAGCCCGGTCGCACGCGGCGACCGATTCCTCGGCGGACGCGCCGGGCGCGCGGAAGATGACCCGACCGGGAACGCGCTTGGCGCCGTCGCGCGACTGCGGCACCTCGACCGTATCGCCCACCCGTCGCCGCTCGACGACCTCCCGCCCGGCAGGACGCGCTCGCCTCGCCGCATCGATGAACGTGGTCATGATGCCTCCCACACCGGAAAACATGATCGAATAGACGTTCGATCGAACCTGCGTGCGATTGTGGACCACGAGCACCCCGCAGGGCGAGACTTGAGGCCTGAAATTAACTCGAACAGGTGTTTGATCTCTGGGTTTCTCCCGTCTACTGTGGAAATCGGGCGGACCGAACTCCCCCGCGATCAGTACCGCATTCAACGGACAGGAGGCAGCGGTGGCGAGTAATGCGACCGGCTCGATCAAGGGCCGCGTACAGGATGTCAAGGACGACTCCCGGGCCGACGTGCACAACCTGCCCGAACAGGCCGGCGGGGCCGACGAGCTCAGCGATCGCCAGCTCAAGGTGCTGGAGGCCATTCGGAATTGGATGCGCGAGCACGGCTATCCGCCCAGCGTTCGCGAGATCGGCGATGCCGTCGGGCTCACCTCGACGTCGTCGGTGGCCTACCAGCTCCGCGTGCTGGAGCGGAAGGGCTACCTGCGCCGGGATCCGCACCGGCCACGCACCGTCGGCGTACTCGTCGGCGGCGAGCCCGACTCCCCGGAGCTGGCCGGGCAGGCCAAGCCCGCCTACGTGCCGGTGGTGGGCCGGATTGCGGCCGGCGGCCCGATCCTGGCCGAGGAATCCATCGAGGACGTCTTCCCACTGCCGAAGGAGATCGTCGGCGACGGCACTCTCTTCCTGCTCAAGGTGGTCGGCGACTCGATGGTGGACCTCGCCATCACCGACGGCGACTGGGTGGCGGTTCGCCAGCAGCCCGATGCGGAGAACGGCGATGTCGTCGCCGCGATGATCGACGGCGAAGCGACTGTGAAGACTTTCAAGCGAACCGACGACCACGTGTGGCTGCTGCCGCACAACACTGCCTACGAACCGATCCTCGGCGACGACGCAGCGATCCTGGGTAAGGTCGTCGCGGTGCTGCGGCGTCTCTGACCTTCGGACGGCCAGCCTCGGCCGGGTCGTACGACAACCGGACCTCCGCCGCCTGGCCGCAGGATGTCGGCTGGTGCATCGCGCGCAGGCGGCGGAGCCTCGGCCTGTGATGTCTGATGAACACAGCCGGCCGGGCTTGCGGAAGTCGGTAGGCCTGGCGTATGCGGGGCTTCGCTCGCAGCGATGCGGGTAGCAAAACTTCGGACATCGGTTAGCTTGGCTTCCCGGCCGGTACACGTCCGGGTCAAGCAGGTGACCTGCTCAACTCTCGCGCGGCCGCTCAGCGAGTTCGGCGGCGCAGCCGACGGGTCACGTAGATGAGCATTCCCGCCACGGCGGCCGCGAGCAGAAGAGCTCGACCGGCGGACATCCCGGAGCCGGTCCGGTCCGCCGGTTGGGCTTGGTCAACGTCACCGCCCGGCGCTGGCGTAGCCGAGCCACCGCCTTCGGTGTGCGCCCCGGTGGCTCGCGCTGCTGCCGCCACCCCGGGAATATGCCGGACCGGCTGGTTGCCTTCGGATGCGGACAGCAGTGTGCCGTCCGGTTCCCACGCGATCGCCTCGCCTTGCTGCTCGTTCGGCAACGAGATGCGCAGCGGTTCGCGCTGGAACGCCGAGACCAGGTCGCCGTCCGGAGCGTCATACACGTACGCCTCGGTGTAGGTGCGGATCGCGACCACCGTGCCGTCCTGGCTCACGGAGCCGCCCGTCACCAGAACCGAGCCGAGCGAGCCGTTCAAGGGGCCGCCCGGTGTCTGCGTGGAACGCAGCGAGATCGAACCGACCCGCTCCAGCGGCACCGTGCGATCCGCCGCCAATGGTCCGGCCGGGCGGTAGATACCGGCCGAACCGAGCGGTTCCTTGGTGACGATGTGCGGCACGCCGGCCCGGTCGAGCAGCAGGGCCTCCGCGTCATGCGACCCGTCCGGGTACGCGAGGCGGTACCGCGTCGCGCCGCCGCCTGGCGGCATCACGTGCAGCGCGATGTCGTCCCGGCGGCGACGGTTGTCCCCGGTGTCGGCCAGCCAGAGCGATCCGTCGTGCCCCAACGCGAGGTCCTCGACGTTCTAGGGGTCGTTCGACGCCGTCCGGATTCCGCGGACCGAGCAGTCGGCTGGATCCAGCACGAAAACCCGCAGCGAGTTGCCGCCATCGCTGGTGGCGTACCAAACCGAGCCGTCCGAGGCGAAACCGGACAACTCGGCGAGGCGCTTGTCGTCAACACGGCATCTCTCTACCGGCGCGAGCGTCTGCTCCGCTGTGGCCTCGGGCGCCGTACCCGAAGCCCCGAACAGCAGCAGTGCGGCCGCAGCCACACCGCCCGCAACGGCAGTGCTCACCCTGTTCTGGCGAACGGCTGGAGCGCGCTGGCTAGGTCGGGCCGGACCTTGGCGCGGACCCGGGTGCCGTCCGGGGTGTGTTCCTCCTCGACCACTTCACCTTCGGCGTGCACCCGCGCGACGAGTTCGCCACGGGTGTAGGGCACCAGCGCGTCCACGAAGACGTCGGGCCGGGGCAGCCGGTCGGCGATGGCCTCGTGCAGCTCCTCGATGCCCTTGCCGCTGTGCGCGGAGACGAACACCGCGTCGGGCAGCAGGCGCCGAAGCTCGGCCATCCGGGTCGCACCGACCGAGTCGATCTTGTTGACGACCAGCAACTCCGGCGGCATCGCGGCCGTGTGGTCCTCGGCGATCTCGTTCAGCACTTCGCGCACCGCGGCGACCTGTTCGTGCGGCGACGGTTCGGAGCCGTCCACGACGTGCACCAGCAGGTCCGCGCCGCTGACCTCTTCCAGCGTCGAGCGGAACGCCTCCACTAGCTGGTGCGGCAGGTGCCGGACGAAGCCGACCGTGTCGGTCAACGTGTAGTTCCGGCCGTCCGGCGTGCTGGCCCGCCGCGTGGTCGGGTCCAGGGTGGCGAACAGGGCGTCTTCCACCAGCACTCCGGCCCCGGTCAACGCGTTCAGCAGGCTGGATTTTCCGGCGTTGGTGTAGCCGGCGATGGCCACGCTGGAAACCGCGTTGGCCTCCCGCCGACCTCGCTTGGTGCCGCGCACCGTGCGCATCGCGGAAAGGTCCTTGCGAAGCCTGCTGATGCGCTTGTGGATGCGCCGCCGGTCGGTCTCCAGCTTGGTCTCACCGGGGCCACGGGTGCCGACGCCGCCGTTGGCACCGGCACGACCACCGGCCTGCCGGGACATCGTCTCGCCCCAACCGCGCAGGCGCGGCAGGAAGTACTGCAGCTGGGCGAGCTCGACTTGCGCCTTGCCCTCCTTGGACCGGGCGTGCTGGGCGAAGATGTCCAGGATCAGGGCTGTCCGGTCGACCACCTTGACCTTGAGCTTTTCCTCCAGCTGCCGCAGCTGACCGGGTGAGAGCTCACCGTCGCAGATGACGGTGTCCGCCCCTGTGGCGACGACGATGTCACGCAGCTCGCGGACCTTGCCGGAGCCGACGTAGGTGCCGGGATCCGGGCGGTCGCGGCGCTGGATGATGCCTTCCAGCACCTCAGAGCCGGCGGTCTCGGCGAGCCGGGCGAGCTCCGTCAACGACGCATCGGCGTGCGCGGCGTCGCCGTCGGTCCAGACCCCGACGAGCACCACGCGCTCGAGGCGGAGTTGGCGGTATTCGACCTCGGTGATGTCCGCGAGCTCGGTGGACAGACCGGCGATCCGCCGTAGCGACGCACGGTCTGCGAGCTCCATCTCGCCCGTGGACGGTTCCGCAGTGAAGATCGGTTCGTATTCGTCGGCTTCGACCGCATCGCGGTCTAGCTCGGCGGACCAGGTCAAAGAGTTTTTCATATCGAACCCATTGTCCCACGGTCCGCGACCGATTTTCACGCCTCACGCCCGACATTACCCGTTTGCACTGGTGCGACGCGTGCCAGCGGCGGTTACGGCTGCTGCCACCAGGCGGGATCGAGGTTTCCGCGGGCCACCAGGACGGCGGGGCCGGTCAGGGTAGAGCTGGTCGCGGTGACCTCCACCTCGACGATGCCGCCCGGGATGTGGACGACCCGGCGCCCGGTTTCCGCACCGGCGGCGCGCAGCGCCGCGACCGTGGCGGCGACCGTTCCGGTGCCGCAGGAACGGGTTTCGCCGACGCCTCGCTCATGCACGCGCATCTGCACGTGGTCACCTTCCAGCGGCCGGACGAACTCGACGTTCACGCCGTTCGGGAAGATGTGTTGGTCGTGCGGCGGGGCGGTCTTGAGATTCAGCTCGGCGAGGTCCACGTCGCTCACGCAGGCCAGGTGCGGGTTGCCGACATCGACGGCGACTCCGGCGAAGGCGTGCCCGGAGACGCTCGTGGTGGACTCTCCGAAGACCTTTGCCGGGCCCATGTCGACCGTGACCTGGCCGTCGTCGCGGGTTCGGACCCATCGGAGGCCGGCGCGCGTGCCAACCGGCAGCTCGCCGGGTGCGGCCAGCCCGGCGTCGACCAGGTAGCGGGCGAACACCCGCACACCGTTGCCGCAAATCTCGGCGATCGAGCCGTCGGCGTTGCGGTAGTCCATGAACCACACGTCGGCCGGTATGCCGACCGGGGCATCCTCCAGCGCCCCGGCCCGGATGACCCGCAGCACGCCGTCTGCTCCCAGCCCGCGGTGCAGGTCGCACAGCGCCTGCACCCGCTCGTCGGTGAGCTTCAGCGCGCCGTCTGGGTCGGGCAGGATGACGAAGTCGTTCTGGGTGCCGTGGCCCTTGATGAACTCGGGCCCTTGGGAGGAATGCACGCGCCCAGTCTACGTTCGCCGGGTCGCCGGGTCGGCGCGGCTCGACGCCGACCTGCGGCAAACAGCGTTCGGGGCGTCGCCTCGGACGACAAGCGCTGGTTTCCTACGCGCCCAGCACCGCGCGGACGTCGGATACCAGCGTCGGGTTGGCGGCGTCGAACCAGTTGATCCGCGCGTCTCGGCGGAACCACGAGCGTTGCCGCCGCACGAAGCGGCGGGTGAGCTTCGCAGTCTCGGCCGCAGCAGCGGCCATATCCCGCGCGGCGTCGAGCTCGGCGAGCACCTGCTGGTAGCCCAGGGCGCGGCTGGCGGTGCGGCCGCGCCTAAGCCCGGCCTTCTCCAGCCTCCGGACCTCGTCGACCAGCCCGGCGTCGAACATCCGGGTCACTCGGCGGTCCACCCGGTCGTCGAGGTCTTCGACCGGCCGGTCCAGGCCGATCAGCACTGCTCCGTAGCGTGGTGGTCCGGGTTTGGGCAGGTTCGCCGAAAACGGCCGCCCGGTGATCTCGATGACCTCCAGCGCCCGGACGATGCGGCGAGCGTTGCTGGCCAGGATGGCTTCCGCGGCCGCCGGATCGAGTGCCCGCAGCCGCTGGTGCAGCTCGGCCGGGCCGACCCGCACCAGCTCCTGCTCGTACTTGGCCCGCACCTGCGCGTCGGTGCCGGGGAAGGACAGGTCGTCGACGACGGCCTGCACGTAGAGGCCGGAGCCGCCCACCAGCACCGGGGTCCGGCCCCGGGCGAGAACGTCTTCGACGACGTCGCGCGCCTGCTGCTGGTAGGCCGCCACAGAGGCAGTTTCCGTGACGTCGAGGACGTCCAGCAGGTGGTGCGGGATGCCGCGGCGTTCCGCGGCGGAGAGCTTGGCCGTCCCGATGTCCATCCCGCGGTAGAGCTGCATGGCGTCGGCGTTGATCACCTCGCCGTTGAAGGCCGAGGCCAGCTCGATGCCGAGGTCTGACTTGCCGGTGGCGGTGGGACCGACGATCGCCACCAAATACGGGAAGGACTGCACCCCTCGACCTTAGAAGCGCGTGCTGGGCGCGCAGCACAGCGGTCCGCCCGGCGTTTCTGCTGGCCAGGGGCCGTGAGCTCGTTGGGGCGCTGGAGTAGCTGTTTGGTGTGATCGTCCGGGGTGCGGTAGGGCGGGCTTTTGAAGCGGCAATGCCGCTTAGCCGACCCTCGCAACGCACCGCCACGGGTTCGGAGGTCGTCCGGTGAGGACAGCCGAAGCCGCGTATTGGTCGTGCACAAGCGGGAATCCCGCAGGCCAGACACCTCCGCACCGCCACGCAAGACGGGTGTGGGAGCAGCCCCTGCGGACCACCTATTCAGGCTGTGCGGGTCCAGGTCGCCACGTGGTAAGTGACGCCGAACGGGGTGGCCGAATACAGCAGTTCGCCGCGCCAGGTCCCGCCGGTGGCCTCAACAACTCCGGGCAGGACCTGGAGCGCGGCCCGGGCCGAGACGCCGAGCTCAGCGCACGGTTCCGGTTCCAGAGCGAGCAGCGCTGCCGTGTCGACGTCAGCCAGGGCGGTGCGGATCCGCTCGTCGACCGGCTTGGCCCGCTCGTCCGGCGAGTATGGCGACCGCTCGTCGGAGCAATTGGTGCCATCGGCGAGAACCAGGAGGCCGACATCGTCGGCAGCCAGCTCGGCGCCGAGCCGCTGGCAATCCCCGGTCGGCGTGTCCGGCGCCAACAGGTGCGTCGTGACCGCCAGCGCCCTTGCTTGCTCGCGAAGGAGTCCGGCGATCAACGCGGGCAGCGGCAGTTCCGGATCAGGGGTGCCGACGCCACCAAGAGTCACCGGGAAGTCGACGCCGAAGCCCGCGAAAGTGCCCGCCGTGTCCGGTCCGAACAATTGCGGCCCTGATTGATCTACGCCAACAGCCACCCATTCGGCGGCAGAGTCAGTCAGACTGGACACGGCGCGCAGACAGGCGCCCCGCAAGCGAGCAGTTTCCGGGTCGGCCCGCACGGTCAACGCGGGAACCAGCAACGGCGGGTACGGCACCACAGCGACACGGGTGATCACACCTGTGCACGGTAGAGGTCACGGGCGAGTTGGCTAGAGCAGGGAGCCGCAACCGGCGGCAGGAGGCTGAGGCGGGTTTCCGCCCCCTACCCGCTGCGGCCGAACAGGCGCCTGATGACAATGAAGCCGTACAGGTCACAGGTTCGATCCGAACACCACGTCGCGGTACGCGCCGACTCCCCGGCGCACCGGTTCCGCAACGGAGTACCGATTCGCGCCCTGACCTGTTTGAATGCGCCAGCGGAGGCCGGACCACCGGACGGTTCGGGTCGACGCTTGCTGGGCCCCGCCGATGCGGGGCGCCCGTGCCGGACACGGGCATCAGAGCGGGCACGCAAGGAGGAAGCCGGCCATGACGCACCAGGACACGACCCCCGAGGCAGTCGCCAACAAGGCGGCCGCGGACTCGACCACCAGCACCACCGGGTCACCCACGGCTGCGCCCGCGGTACCGACCGCTTCCGCCGACCCTGCCAAGTGGGGGCGGGTGGACACCGATGGCACGGTGTACGTCCGCACCCCCGAAGGGGAGCGGGCGATCGGTTCCTGGCAGGCCGGTGATGCCGCCGAGGGCTTGGCCCTCTACGCGCGGAAGTTCGACGACGTGCTAACCGAGGTCGAGCTGTTGGAAACCCGGTTGAGCACCCACGCCGGTGAACCGAAGCACACCCTGACCAGCGCGAAGCATCTGCGCGACTCGCTGGCCGAAGCCGCCGTGATCGGCGATTTGGCGGCGTTGACAGCTCGGATCGAGCACCTGGTGGTGCAGGCCGAGCAGGCCGTCAAGGGCGCAAAGCACGAGAAAGAACGCGCCCGGGCGGACGCCGTCGCCCGCAAGGAAGCGCTGGTCGCCGAGGCCGAACAGATCGCCGCCGAGTCCACGCACTGGAAGAACGCCGGCGACCGGCTGCGCGAGATCCTCGACGAGTGGAAGAAGGTCCGCGGCGTCGACCGCAAGACCGACGAGCAGTTGTGGCGCCGGTTCTCCAAGGCACGGGACGCCTTCAGCCGCCGCCGGGGCTCGCACTTCGCCGAGCTCGACCGGCAGCGCGCGGCGTCCAAGGCGCACAAGCAGGAACTGGTCGAAGAAGCGGAGTCGCTGACCGAGTCCACCGACTGGAGCGAAACCGCGAACCGCTACAAGCAGCTGATGGCGGAGTGGAAGGCCGCCGGACGCGCCCCGAAGGACAGCGACGAGCTGCTGTGGCAGCGTTTCCGCGCCGCGCAGGACCGGTTCTTCAGCCGCCGGTCGGAGGCGTTCTCCGAGCGCGACGCCGAGTTCGCCGCGAACGCCAAGCTGAAGGAGGAGCTACTCGTCGAGGCCGAGCAGATCGACCCGTCGGCCGACCTGAAGGCCGCGCAGGCCCACCTGCAGCGGATCCAGGAGCGGTGGGACGAGATCGGCAAGGTGCCGCGGGAGCGGATGCGGGAGCTGGAGGGCAGGCTGCGCACGATCGCCGACCGGGTGCGGTCGGCTGCCGACGCGCAATGGCGGCGCACCGACCCGGAGGCGCAGGCCCGGGTCGACCAGTTCCGCGACCGGGTGGAGCAGTTCGAGGTGCAGGCCGAGAAGGCCCGCGCGGCGGGTGATCAACGCCGTGCGAAGCAGGCGGAGGAGCAGGCCACCCAGTGGCGTGAGTGGCTGACGGCTGCGGAGCAAGCGATCGCCAGCCGCTGACGGCGGGTTTCGACACCGCAGGCCCACCCGCCCGCGCGTCCGGCGCACCGGACTCGCCGTTAGGCGAGCAACCTCGCCCGGAGGGCGGCGAGGTCGTGGTCGGTGCAGCCGCCGGAGCGCAGGTGGGCCGCTGCGTCGAACGAAGCGAGGGCCGCCGACAGCGCCTCGACCCTGGTGGTGCCGTGTTGGGCGAGTGCCTCGTCGATCAGCGGTTCCTGGTCTGGCCGGCCGAGCCTGGCGAAAAGCGGTCGGAGCCGGTCGTGGCTGAGCTCGTGGTCGGAGATGATCTCGTCGGCCGCCACCCCGGCGAAGGCGAGCAGGACCAGTGCGATGATCCCGGTCCGGTCGCGGCCGGCGCTGCAGTGCACGAGCACCCCGCCTGGTTCGGCGTGCGCGATCGCGGTGACGACTTTGGCGGTGCGATCCGGGAAGCGGTCGAGGAACGGCTTGCAGTAGAGCGGCGTGCCGTGCAGCTGCTTGCCCCAGTAGCCCCAGAACTCGACGTCGTCGACGGGGTTCAGCGACAGCCGCAAGGCGGTCAGCTCAGGTGGGCGCGCCGATTGTGCGGGCAGCCCGCCGCTGCCTTCTTCGGTCAGGTCGATGACGGTGCGGATGCCGTGCTCCAAGACCTGCCCCCACCCCGATTCGGTCAGGAACGCCGGGCTCGCGGACCGCACGACAGCACCCCATCGGAGCCGACTGCCGTCCGCTGCGGGCAGCCCGCCCAGATCGCGAACGTTGTAGCCGCCGTCCCACTGGAGATCACGTGACATGCCGATGAGACGCCCGCGGAGGTGATCGGGTTGCTTGCCCGACGAACCAGAGGTCAGGAACGGGACCAGACGATCCGCATCCACTGCACGGCCAGCACGGCCATGCACGCCACCGCGAGCAGCAGGCCGATCGACGGGCCCTCCGCGCCGCTCGTCTGGCGCGACCAGATCGCGATCACGCCCTCGAACGTCACCACCACACCGGCGAGCCCGGCCAGGAAAGCGAAGATCCAACGCCGGGTGATCAGCGCCAGGGCGCCCAGGCCGATCCCGACGATCGTCGAGTTGATCGCGAACAAGCGCGGCAGCAGGCCGATCTTGAGCGCCGGGTCGGCCTGCCCCATCAGCACTTCCCAGCCCGCGGCACCGCGGACCCACGGCAGCAGCGAGCACAGGACGAGCACGAGCATCACCGATGCGATCACCATCGCGCGCGTGCCGGGGTCGATGCGACGCAGCACCTCGCGCTCCGACCCGGTCAGCGCGCGGCGCGACCCGTGCGAACCTTCCGCCTTGCTCAACACGCACATCCCTGCTGCTCGGTGGGCTGCTGCGGCGGGGTCCCGAACGACGGCAGCCCGAGGCTGACTCCGGAGGTCTTGGGCCGCACGCCCTCTTCCCAGTGATCACCGGCGGTGGTGCGGCGGTGGCCGGTGATGTCCGTGTCGGCGACCAGGTGGTGCGGCGCGGCACGCGTGATCGTGGTGCGCACGACGTCGCCAGGCCGGATCTCGCCGTCGGCTGCACCAGTCGGGGTGAAATGCACCAGCCGCCCGTCGCGGGCCCGACCCGAGAGCCGGTGCGTCTTGGCGTCCTTGCGGCCCTCCCCCTCGGCGACCAGCAGCTCCGCCGGGCGACCGACCAATTTCTTGTTCTCCTCCCAGGAGATCTCGTTCTGCAGTGCGACCAGCCGGTCGTAGCGCTGCTGCACGACCTCCTTGGGCAGTTGGTCGGCCATCTCGGCGGCGGGCGTGCCGGGCCGCTTGGAGTACTGGAAGGTGAACGCGCTGGAGAACCGCGCCTGCCGCACGACCTCCAACGTCTGCTCGAAGTCCTCCTCGGTCTCGCCGGGGAAGCCGACGATTATGTCGGTGGTGATCGCCGCGTCCGGCATTGCCTCGCGCACGTTGCGCACGATGTTCAGGTACCGCTCGCAGCGGTAGGAGCGGCGCATCGCCTTGAGGACGCGGTCCGAACCGGACTGCAGCGGCATGTGCAGCTGAGGGCAGACGTTCGGCGTCTCGGCCATCGCCTCGATCACGTCGTCGGTGAAGTCGCGCGGGTGCGGCGAGGTGAAGCGGACCCGCTCCAGCCCCTCGATCTTCCCGCAGGAGCGCAGCAGCTTCCCGAACGCGAAACGGTCCCCGAACTCGACGCCGTAGGCGTTGACGTTCTGCCCCAGCAGCGTCACTTCGAGCACGCCTTCGGACACCAGCGCCTGCACCTCGGCGAGGATCTCGCCAGGGCGGCGGTCCTTCTCGTTGCCGCGCAGCGCGGGCACGATGCAGAACGTGCAGGTGTTGTTGCAGCCGACCGAGACCGACACCCAGCCCGAGTAGGCCGACTCGCGGCGCGCGGGCAGGGTGGACGGGAAGACGTCCAACGATTCGAGGATCTCGACCTCGGCCTCGTGGTTGTGCCGGGCGCGCTCCAGCAGGCTCGGCAGCGAGCCGAGGTTGTGCGTGCCGAACACGACGTCCACCCAGGGGGCCCGGTTGACGATCGTGTCGCGGTCCTTCTGGGCCAAGCAGCCGCCGACCGCGATCTGCATGTTCGGGTTGCGGTCCTTGGCCGGCCGCATGTGCCCGAGCGTGCCGTAGAGGCGGTTGTCGGCGTTCTCCCGGACCGCGCAGGTGTTGAACACGACCACGTCGGCGGCGTCGGACTCGGCGCGCACGTATCCGGCCTCTTCCAGCATGCCTGCGAGCCGCTCGGAGTCGTGCACGTTCATCTGGCAGCCGAATGTTCGGATCTCGTACGTCCTCGTGCTCACCATTCCACGGTAGCGCCTGGTCAGATTGTGGATTCACCCGCCCGGGCGGGTCCGCGGTGGCCGGCGACGTGCGCCGAACCGGAGGTTTCGGACCGGCTTCGCGACTCCGGAGCGTAACCAACTTGCAATCAGCGTTCTCCGAAGCTGACTGGACTATCCCCCATCGGGGGCTTAAATTTCGGCCATCGAATCCACTTGACGCGTTCAGGAGAATGAATGACCGCAGCTCCCACGGACGTCCCGATGATCCGGATGTCCGCGGTCGACAAGTACTTCGGCTCCTTGCACGTGCTGCGGGAAATCGATCTCGAGGTCCCCAAGGGCCAGGTCGTCGTGGTCCTCGGGCCGTCGGGTTCCGGCAAGTCGACGTTGTGCCGGGCGATCAACCGCCTGGAGCCGATCAACTCCGGCCGCATCGAAGTCGATGGGGTGCCACTGCCCGCCGAGGGCCGCGCGCTGGCCGAACTGCGCGCTGACGTCGGCATGGTGTTCCAGCAGTTCAACTTGTTCGCGCACAAGACGATCCTGGAGAACGTGACGCTGGGCCCGATCAAGGTCCGCAAGCAGAGCCGGGACGAAGCTCGGGACAGCGCTCTGCAGCTGCTGGAACGGGTCGGTATCGCGAATCAGGCCGAGAAGTACCCGGCGCAGCTCTCCGGCGGACAGCAGCAGCGAGCCGCGATCGCCCGCGCGCTGGCGATGAAGCCGAAGGTGATGCTGTTCGACGAGCCGACTTCGGCGCTGGACCCCGAGATGGTCAACGAAGTCCTGGAGGTCATGACCAATCTCGCTGCCGAGGGCATGACCATGCTGGTGGTCACGCACGAGATGGGCTTCGCGCGCCGTGCTGCGCACCGCGTGCTCTTCATGGCCGACGGTGAGGTGGTCGAGGACGCCGCGCCGGAGAAGTTCTTCAGCGCGCCGAAGAGCGACCGCGCCAAGGATTTCCTGGGCAAGATCCTCACCCACTGACCCACTTCAGAGAGAGGCAAGAGCCAGATGCGAGGCAAGAGGACTCGGTTGGTCACGGTGCTGGCTGCGTCGCTGGCGCTGGCGCTCAGCGCCTGCGGCGGTGGCGGCGGCAACCAGCTCGGCGGTGGTGGCAACGACGTGGCGGTCGACCAGAACGCCCAGTTCGAGCCGGGCACCACGATGGCCAACCTGAAGCAGGCCGGCACCATCCGGATCGGCACCAAGTTCGACCAGCCGCTGTTCGGCCTGAAGGGCCTCGACGGCAAGCCACAGGGCTTCGACGTGGAGATCGGCAAGATCGTGGCCGGCAAGCTCGGCATCCCGGCCGACAAGATCGAGTGGGTAGAGGCGCCCAGCAAGACCCGCGAAGAGGTGATCGAGCAGGGCAAGGTGGACATGGTGATCGCCACGTACACCATCAACGACGCCCGCAAGCAGCGGATCAGCTTCGCCGGGCCGTACTACGAGGCCGGTCAGGACATCATGGTCAAGTCCGACAACACCCAGATCACCGGGCCCGAGTCGCTGCGGCCGACTGGCGCGAAGGTGTGCTCGGTGATCGGCTCCACGCCGGCCGAGAAGATCAAGCAGTACGTGGACGAGTCGAACCTCGTGCTCTTCGACGTGTACTCGAAGTGCGCCGACGCGCTGCGCACCGGCCAGGTCCAGGCGGTAACCACGGACAACGTGATCTTGCTGGGCCTGGCAGAGCAGGGCGGCGGCCAGTTCAAGCTCGTGGAGAAGCCCTTCACCAAGGAGCCCTACGGCATCGGCATCAAGAAAGGCGACGTGAAGTTCTGCGAGTTCATCGACAAGGCGCTCACGCAGGCCAACCAGGACGGGTCCTACTCGAAGGCGTGGCAGTCCACGGCCGGCAAGGTCGCCTCGCAGACCCCGGCCCTGCCGCAACTGGACGCCTGCAGCTGATTTGACCGCGCAAGAGGGTGCCGACCTGGTTGGCCGGCACCCTCCTCGCTTGGCCGGAGTGAATCGTGCAAGTCATCATCGACAACCTTCCGCTATACCTCAACGGACTCGTGCGCACGCTGAGCATCTGCCTGTACTCGGGCGTGCTCGCACTGGTCATCGGCACCATCGCCGCCGGTTTCCGGGTGTCGCCGCTGCCCCCGCTGCGGGCCACCGGCACCACTTGGGTCACCGTACTGCGCAACTGCCCGCTGACCGTCGTGCTGTTCTTCATGGCCTTCGGGCTGCCTGAGCTGGGCCTCAACGGCTCCTACTTCTGGTTCGGAACCATCGGGCTGGCGCTGTACACCTCGGCGTTCGTGTGCGAGGCGATCCGCAGCGGCATCAACTCGGTGCCGGCCGGGCAGGCCGAGGCGGCGCGGGCGGTCGGGTTGACCTTCGGCCAGTCGCTGTCCCTGATCGTGCTACCGCAGGCGGTGCGGACGGTCGTCCCACCGCTGGGCAACGTGTTCATCGCGATGATCAAGAACTCGGCGATCGTCGGTGCCTTCGGCGTCGGCGGCGACCTGTTCGCCGTCGGCGACACGCTGACCTCCGCGCGCGGCCTGGCCGCGCTGCCGGTGCTGACCGGTGTGGTCCTGGGTTACCTGGTGATCACCATCCCGGCCGGGCTCCTGCTCGGGTGGGTCGAGCGGAAGGTGGCGATCGCCCGATGACGAACTCGGTGCTCTACGAGGCGCCCGGGCCGGTGGCCAAGCGCCGTTCGCTGCTGGCCAGCCTGATCATCGGATCGGTGCTGCTGGCCATCGTCGCTTGGGTGCTGGTGCAGCTGGGCCAGCAGGGCCAGCTGACCGCCGAGAAGTGGGGCCCGCTGCTCGACCCCACCAACGGCACCTTCGGGCCGCTGTGGACGCTGATGGGCCAGGGTCTGGCCAACACGCTGATCGCGGCGGCGTTGGCCATGGCGTTCTCACTGGTCATCGGCACGCTTCTGACGATCACTCGACTGGTGAGCGCGCCCTGGTACCGCTGGGCCGTGGTCGGGCTGATCGAGCTGCTGCGGGGCGTGCCGGTGGTCATCGCGATCTTCTTCGCGTCCCGGGTGCTGCCGTCGTTGGGCATCGACCTGTCCGCGATGTGGTTCCTGGTCATCGGTTTGACCGCGTACAACTCGGTGATCATCGCGGAGATCGTCCGGGCGGGCATCCTGGCCCTGCCGAAGGGGCAGGGCGAGGCCGCCTACGCCATCGGGCTGCGGCGCAGCCAGGTGATGACCTCGGTGCTGCTGCCGCAGGCCTTCCGGGCCATGCTGCCGGCGCTGATCAGCCAGCTCGTGGTGATCCTGAAGGACACCTCACTGGGCTTCATCCTGGCCTACGTGGACGTGGTGCGGCAGGCTCAGGTAATCATCCAGAACCTGAACAACCCGATCCAGACGTACTTCGTGGTCGCGGTGCTGTTCATCCTGATCAACTACGCGTTGAGCAAGCTGGCCACCTACACCGAGCGGCGCCTGAGCCGCGCTCGCAAGGGCAAGATCGCAACGGTCGAACTGCAGCAGACCGGCGCGGCAACGGGCGACTGAGGGCGCCTGCCCTGCTGTGGTCCCAGATGAAGGGCACCTCTTGCCAACTTGATTGGCAAGAGGTGCCCTTCGTCCATCACTGCCCTAGGCGCGGTATCGGGAGTTGAGGAGCTTCTCGCGGATGGCGGCCGGGGTGCGCGAGCGCCCATCCGGCGCCTGCGATATCCGCTGTGGACACCGTGCGCCCGGCGTCACGGCGGCGAGCTACCAACCGAGGTTGTGCGCGTCGGCGATGCCGGTGTTCGCGCCGCTTGCCGCGAACGGTGCCATGACGAGGGCGGGCGCACCCAGGTGCGCCCGCCCTTCGGAGTAGCGATCGGCCACCACCATCTCTGGTTGCCAGGCCAGCACGCTCAACGAAATTCTGCGCTTGATGAGCGTCGCATACACGGCTGTCCTCAGGGCGTTCTGGTGCTGCGTTGGTTACTGGACGACACTCGTATGTCGGCGCTCGGCCCGTGACAACGCGATAGCCGTGTCCACAGCGCAACTACCGCGACGACGGCATCACGGTGCGCGCGGGACGCAGACCGTCCTTGCATGGGGCACTGCTTACGGCGAAAGCGGCCAGTCACTCGCATGTGATCGTGGACGGCCGAGACACCTGCTAAGAAGTGGTCTTCTCGCAGGCCAACTTCACACGCCCAACAAAGTTGATCAAACAATGTCACAAGAGGTTACGCGGAAAGCCGCATTGAGCTGCACGATGAGGCGGAGCCGGTCAGTGCGGGCGGGCGTTGATCCCGGCCGGGCGCAGGGTTGCGTCGTAGGCGCGCTGCCAGGAGCCATCGGCCACTGCGGCGTCCAACATCTGTTGCAGATGCTCGGCCAG
This sequence comes from Saccharopolyspora sp. NPDC000995, assembly GCF_053599315.1. Taxonomy (NCBI): domain Bacteria; kingdom Bacillati; phylum Actinomycetota; class Actinomycetes; order Pseudonocardiales; family Pseudonocardiaceae; genus Saccharopolyspora; species Saccharopolyspora sp. NPDC000995. Next base: position 4,460 of record NZ_JBSFLZ010000110.1, on the reverse strand, counting down.
CTTCTTGTCGTCCGACTTGATCACGACGTAGCGCTTGCTGTCGGTAACCACGTACGGCCCGACTGCGGCCAGCTGCGGGGAATCGGCGTTGCCGCCGAGCAGGACGTCCACGTTGCCCGAGGCCACCGCGTCCAGCAGCAGGGTCGGCGGCAGACGCCGGAACTGCACCTGCGTCGGGGCGAGGCCGATGCGCTTCGCCAGGTCGCTGGCGATCTCGACGTCGAAGCCCTGGTACTCGCCCGCCGGATCACGGGTGACGAACTGCGGCGCGTCCGTCCGCACCCCGACCAGGAGCTGGCGCCGCTGCTTGATCCGCTCGATGGTCGGCGAGGTGTCGAGCTCGACAGAATCGCCAACCGACGGGGCCGGGCTCGACGGCGCCGGCGTGCCCGGGGCGGGCAGGTTCGGTGGCGGCAACGCGTTCGATCCGGGCGCCACATCCTGCCCACAGCCCGACAGCACGGCAGCCGTGGACACCACCGCAACGAGCGCGCGAAACCGCATCGGCCCCCTCCTCATATCTCGATCGACCACCCATGATCGCGCACCCGGCAGCCCGATCGGGAACAGATCCCCACCCTCCTGTATCGATTGTGAAATCCAGGCCACACCCGTTAGTGTGACTGTCGTCATGAGGCGCCAGCGTCGTCGCCCCGCATTCCAGTCTTTCCCGGAGGCGATCAATGGCGCCGCCAACGCAGCACGTCGTCGAACAAGTCACCCAGCGGATCGCGGAGCGCAGTGCCACGACCCGCACCGCTTATCTCGAACGCATCCAAGCGGCTGGGGCCGTCGGCCCGGCCCGCACCGAGTTGCCCTGCAGCAACCTCGCGCACGGCTTCGCGGCGTGCAGCGGTGCTGACCGGCTTGCAATACGTGGAGCCACCAAACCGGGCATCGCGATCGTGTCCGCGTACAACGACATGCTCTCGGCGCACCAGCCCTACGCCGAGTTCCCGGCGTGGCTGAAGGAAGCGGTGCGCGAGGCCGGCGGTGTCGCCCAGTTCGCCGGTGGCGTGCCCGCCATGTGCGACGGCATCACCCAGGGCCGCACCGGCATGGAGCTGTCGCTGTTCTCCCGCGACGTCATCGCGATGGCCACCGGTGTCGCACTCTCCCACGAGATGTTCGACGGTGCCCTGCTGCTCGGCGTGTGCGACAAGATCGTGCCGGGCCTGCTGATCGGTGGGCTGTCGTTCGGACATCTGCCGACCGTGCTGGTCCCCGCCGGACCGATGCCCTCCGGACTGCCCAACCCGGAGAAGAGCCGCATCCGGCAGCTGTTCGCCGAGGGCAAGGTTGGCCGCGAAGACCTGCTGGAAGCCGAGTCGGCGTCGTACCACTCGCCCGGCACCTGCACGTTCTACGGCACCGCCAACTCCAACCAACTCGTCGTCGAGGTCATGGGCCTGCACCTGCCGGGGTCGAGCTTCGTGCCACCGGGCACCCCGCTGCGCAAGGCCCTCACCGAGGAGGCCGCCCGTCGCGTCGTGCAGCTCGGGCGCGGCGCGGACTACACGCCGATCGGCGAGATCATCGACGAACGGGCCATCGTCAACGGCGTGGTCGCGCTGCTGGCCACCGGCGGCTCCACCAACCACACACTGCACCTAGTGGCCATCGCCGCCGCGGCCGGGATCGAGCTGACCTGGGACGACTTCTCCGACCTATCCGCGGTCGTGCCGTCGCTGGCGAAGGTCTACCCCAACGGTTCGGCCGACATCAACCATTTCGCCGCCGCCGGGGGCGTGCAGACGCTCGTGGGCGAGCTGCTCGACGCCGGCCTGCTGCACCGCGACGTCAATACGGTCGCCGGGCCGGGGCTGGACCGGTACCGGCAGCAGCCGTTCCTGGAGGGCTGCGAGCTCGTGTGGCGGGATGCGCCCGCGAAGAGCCTGGACCCGGACGTGCTGCGCGGCGTCGACGAGCCTTTCGCGCCCGACGGCGGCCTGCGGGTGCTGGAGGGAAACCTTGGCCGCTCGGTGATCAAGGTGTCCGCCGTCAGCGCGGAGCACCGCACCGTCACCGCGCCCGCCCGGGTCTTCGACGACCAGCACGGCTTCACCGCCGCGTTCCAGGCAGGCGAACTGAACCACGACGTTGTGGTGATGATCCGCAACCAGGGCCCGCAGGCCAACGGCATGCCCGAGCTACACGGGCTGACCCCCGCGCTGGGCGTGCTAATGGACCGCGGGCACCAGGTCGCGCTGGTCACCGACGGCCGCATGTCCGGCGCGTCCGGCAAGATCCCGGCGGCCATCCAGCTGACCCCGGAGGCTGGCGCGGGTGGCCCGCTGGCCCGCGTCCGCGACGGCGACGTGGTCCGGCTGGACGCCGACCGCGGCACGCTGGAGGTGTTGGTGCCCGACTACGAACTCGCCGCCCGCGACAACGCACCGGCTGCGCCCGGAGCCCAGTTCGGCACCGGCCGCGAGCTGTTCGCGGCGTTTCGGCAGGCCGTCGGGCGGGCCGATCGCGGCGCCAGCGTGTTCACCCAACTGCAGGCGCAGTCGACCGACGCGACCGTCTGACACCGGCGACCACCTGCGCCGACCCCGAGGAGAAGAAGCGGCTGTTTCCGCTGGTCACGTACCGTGAGTACTTTTGGGTGCGGATAGCGCCCGAAAGCACTCGCGGAAAGCCGCACGCACTAGCTAGGAACGGATGGATGGACCGCCTCATGAACACTGCAGCTGACGTGCTGGATCTCGCCCCGGTGGTGCCGGTCGTGGCGTTGGACAACGTCGCGCATGCCGTGCCGCTGGCCGAAGCCCTGCTGCGCGGCGGAATCCGCACCATCGAGGTCACCCTGCGAACCCCGGCCGGGCTGCCCGCGATCGAGCGCATCGCCGCCGAGGTGCCCGAGATGGTCGCCGGGGCGGGAACGATCATCGAACCAGGCCAGGCCAAGCGGGCCGCCGACGCCGGGGCGCGCTACCTGGTCACGCCCGGGACGACCGACCGGCTGCTCGACGACATCGACGCATCCGGGGTGCCGTACCTGGCCGGCGCGGGCACTGCGTCGGAGGCTATGCGGCTGGCCGAACGCGGGGCCACGGCGATGAAGTTCTTCCCCGCCGAGCCCAGCGGCGGCGTACCGTTCCTCAAGGCGATCGCCGGGCCGCTGCCGGACCTGAAGTTCTGCCCGACCGGCGGAATCAGCCCGCAGACCGCGCCGAACTACCTCGCGCTGCCCAACGTGGGCTGCGTCGGCGGATCGTGGTTGGCGCCGAAGGACCTGCTCACCGCCGGGGCCTGGGCGCGGATCGAGCAACTGGCCCGAGAAGCCGCCGCACTGCGGCCCCCGCAGGGCTAGCAACCGCCCCCGTGAGTGGCGGCGGGTTCCGCCCGCGGGTCCCGCCGGCACCCGCACCGCTTGGCGGGCCGATCTGCAACGCGTGCGCCACTCGTCGATGTCGATGTGCTCGCGGTCGTACGCCGTGCAGGGCGTCTTCCGCCGACATCACGGCGTGGTTGTCGTCGAGGAGTGTCCTTCCAGTGGGTTTCACAACATCGACTGCACCACCTTGACTGCAATAACAGTACTCATGCAAGCCAAGACACAGCTTCTTGAATGGAGTCAGCGACGGGGACGCCAGTCGCTTCCAAAGCACTTCGGCTCATAACACCAGTCGTCACCAGCACACAGTTGGCTCCTGCATGGGCCGCCGCTTGAGCATCGTCCACCACGTCGCCGATCACGATGGCTTCCTGTGGGTCAAGCCCCAGCTCGGCCAGATGCCGCTCCAGGTGGGCAGCCTTCGACCCTCCTCCAATTCCCGTCCGAAGACCGTCGACCCGCTTGAAAAGCGCAGTGAGCTCGTACTTCGCCACCAATGGCACCAACTCATCGTGGAACCACATGGACAGCAGAGACTGACTGCGGCCCACCGTGGTCCACTCCTGCAACACATGGGGAACTCCGTTTGCCAGGCCGCAGGTGTGTAGTAGATCCCGGTACGCCTCGTGGTACAGCACGTCGATGCGCGCCCAGTCTTCATCACTCAGCGAGCGGCGCAGCAACCGCTCGTAGCACTGCAACAGCGGACGGCTGAATACGGACCGCCACTCGTCGATGTCGATGTGTTCTCGATCGAAGGCGGTGCAGACCTCGTTCACCGCCGAGACCACGGCGTGGTTATCCGAAAAGATCGTCCCATTCCAGTCCCACACGATGTGGTTCACGCGTCGCCTTAACTTCATGGCGGGCACTCTACGATCCCGCACCGACGTTCCGGTACCACCGTCCCAGAATTAAGGATGCTCAGCTAGGACAGCGACCATGGTGACGGCCAGAAGCACCGTTGCCGCCATCCGGTAGTTGTCAAGTCAACTGAGACGGGTTGTGTTTAGTTGACTGGTTGTTGATCTTCGATGGGTTGGTTGATCCAGGCGGCTTTGGGTAGTGCGGGTGGCCGGGGTCGGCGGGTGAAGCGTTCGGGGTGTGTGGCGTGGGCGCG
>NZ_JBSFLZ010000109.1:0-24647 GCF_053599315.1 Saccharopolyspora sp. NPDC000995 | reverse complement strand
AACACATGATTAACAGGCGGCTGCCCTACATCGAATGCAGCCCCCAACCACACGTTCCCGCAGGTCAAAAACCAAATGGCTGCTGCCGTACTAGGAGGTCCGCGCGCCGGGCTCGTTCCGCGATGAAAACCACCGGGCTGCACGCAACCTGCATCTCGAAGAACTCCGTCGGCGACCTGCGCGGAATACGCAAGGGGTGCGACGCAGTGTTCGCGATCGCCAAACGCAGCGGCGAGACCGAACGACTCGCGGTGATCGCCGAAACCCGCCGGACCGAACCAGCTGGTCTGCAGGCCTGCACCAACGCATCACTGCCACCAGGATTGACCTCCTCGGCGCAGCACCCGACGACGTCGTCCGCGCGCCACCTGGCGCGGTGCTCAAGACCCTCAATTGACAAGATCCGCCGTGCCGCCAGCCGCGAATCGTACGACGACGTAATCGGATGACTGCTTCGGCATCGTCGCCGTCGGGTGCAGGCGCATCAGCAAGGCCTAGAAGTCCTCCATCGCATGCAACCGGCGCCCGGCGATGCTGCCATCGCTTCACTCACCACAACGCCGTTCACGCCGGGCGCGAACCGCTTTCCCACCGGTTCGCGTCGAACTGGAGCGAGCGGCACGTCGCACGAGCTTCGAACATCGTGGAGAACCGGCCTTCAGCTCCTGATCGCGCGAACTACGGCGTGCGCGATCTCTTCCTCGATTCGATTCGCTAGGGGTTCCACTACGTCCGAGACCTGTTGCGACAGACCGGAGCCAAGACTGGTCTCCGCACTTTCGACCGCGAAGACGACCAGTTGCCGCGGCAGCCGGTCCAGTACGCGGGCGAGTTCTACCGCGTCGCCGAGGCCGAGTCCGTGTGAACTGGTCTCGCTGCGCAGTCTCCATGGCTGGTCGCCTTCGAACTGCAGCCGGTGTACGCGGCCAGGGTGGGCGGGGCGGGCGTGTGCCGCGTCCACCACGATGGCGAGGTGGGCGTCCTCCCACATGGTGATGAGCCGGGCGGGGTCGCCGTAGCACGCCGTAAGGATGGTTTCGCCTGGCAGCGGTCGGCTCCGCGCACGTTCACTCATCCGGGATACTACGGCCCAGCCCACGCCGTCGTCGCGACGGTACTCATTGCCGACTCCGATGACAGCGATCCGGGCAGGGACATGCATGCGCTCTCCCTTCGCCCGTTCTTACCGGCCACCTCGGGTCATGGTGTGGGCCGCCGGTTGTGGCCGCCATGCGGTGTTGCCGGTGGGTCGCCATAATCCCGCCAGCGGCACTCTCGGCGCCGGAAGGTGGACGATGACGAACAGCGGCGGCTCCACCGCAGTGATCGACTCGACTGGCCTGGACGCGTTGATCTCGGTTCTGGCCGGTCGGGGCCGAACTGTCATCGGACCTACCGTTCGCGACGGGGCCATCGTGCTGGCCGAGATATCCAGCGGCAACGAGCTCCCCTACGGCTGGGGCGTCGAGCTGGAGGCCGGCTACTACCGGCTGCGTGCCCGCGAGGACGGGGCCGCGTTCGCGAACAGCGCGGGGCCACAGTCGTGGAAGACGTTCCTGCACCCGCAACGGGTACGGCAGTGGACCGCCGAACGCGGCGCCGAAGGCGATTTCACAGTGACTGAGGACACCACGCCGCCGCCATCTTATGCGTTCCTCGGCGTGCGCCCGTGCGATCTGCGGGCCATCGCGGTGCAGGACCGCGTGCTCACCGGCGGACCGTTCACAGACCCTGCGTATCGCGGGCGGCGCGAGCGGGCCTTCCTGGTGGCGGTGGAATGCACCGAGCCGGGCGCCACGTGCTTCTGCGCATCCATGGACGCCGGGCCGGCCGCTGGTCCTGGCTACGACCTGGTGCTGACCGAGGTGCTCGACGACGAAGGGCATCGCTTCCTCGCCCGCGCCGGCAGCGAAGAGGGCGAGTCGGTGCTGGCTGAGCTGCCGCACCGCCCGGCCGACGACACCACCCGTGCCGCGGCGCACGAACGGGTCACCGACGCCGCTGGGCGCATGGGCCGCACCATGCCAGCGGTCGACCTGCATGTGCTGATGCGCGACACGTTGGCGGCCGAGCGCTGGAACGAGGTCGCGTCACGCTGCCTGACCTGTGGTAACTGCACCATGGTCTGCCCCACTTGCTTCTGCACCACGGTCGAGGACGTCACCGATCTCAGCGGTGACCATGCCGAGCGGTGGCGACGCTGGGAGTCCTGTTTCGACTTTGAGTTCACTCACCTTCAAAGCGGCCCGGTCCGAGCCTCGCAGCGCAGCCGCTACCGGCAGTGGGCCACCCACAAACTCGGCACCTGGTACGACCAGTTCGGCAGCTCGGGGTGCGTCGGCTGCGGACGGTGCATCGTCTGGTGCCCGGTCGGCATCGACATCACAGAGGAAGCCCACGCGCTGAACAACGAGAGGGCGGCCTCCGCATCGGAGCCTGCCGCATTCGACGAGGAGCCATCGTGACGGTCGTTCGGCACGGCTTTGTCGGCGCGCTGCCACCCGAGCATCGAGAGCGGTTGCTCGGACTTGCCCACGAGAGTTCTTTCTCTTCTGGCGTCCGCATTTTCGACGAGGATGGCGAGGCCGACCGGTTCTGGATCATCCGTTCGGGACGGGTCGCGCTCGATATCCACATCCCGGGCCGCGGCCCTGTTGTCGTGGAGACCATCGGCGATGACGAATTGCTCGGCTGGTCCTGGATGTTCGAGCCGTATCGCTGGCACTTGGGGGCGCAAACGCGCAGCCCGGTGCGGGCGTACCAGTTCGACGCGAAGCAGGTCCGCGACGCGCGTGACGCAGATCCTGCGTTCGGATTGGCGCTGACCCACTGCGTTGCCCAAGTTGTTGCACGGCGGTTGAAGGCCGCGCGCCTGCGTCTCCTGGACCTCTATGCGGTCGGAGGCACCGAGGACGGCGGTAGCAGGGCATGACCGCCATGGCCGCTCTTCCATCGCCGTACCGCGTCGTGGGGCGCACCGACGACACGCTGAACACCGCGACAATCGTGCTGGAGCCGGCGAGTTCGGCGCTGCCCCAGTTTTCTCCCGGGCAGTTCGCCATGGTGTACGCATTCGGTATCGGCGACATCCCGGTGTCGGTCAGCGGTATCCACGGGCATCGCTTGACGCACACCATCCGGGCCGTGGGCGCGATCTCCAGTGCGCTGCACAGGGTGCGGCCTGGCCAGATGGTTGGTGTGCGCGGTCCGTTCGGCACCGGTTGGGACCTGCCCCGAAGCCGCGGACACGATCTGCTGTTCGTGGCAGGTGGTATCGGGCTGGCGCCGCTACGGACGGTGGTGCTTGAGGCGCTCGCCGAGCCCGAGACTTACGGGCGGCTCAACGTCCTGATCGGAGCGCGTGCCCCTGCCGAGTTGCTCTACACCGCTCAGACGCGCAGCTGGCAGGCGGACGGGGCCCGAGTCCTGGCCACTGTGGACCGGCCCGACGAGGAGTGGACCGGTGATGTCGGGGTCGTCACCACTTTGCTCGACCGGGCGACCTTCGACCCGAAGGAGGCGGCGGCGTTCCTCTGCGGACCGGAGGTGATGATCAGGGCCACCGCCCGCGACCTGGTCCATCGAGGCGTTCCACCTGATCGGATCCGCGTCGCGCTCGAACGCACCATGCACTGCGGCACCGGCCACTGCGGCCACTGCCAACTCGGACCGCTGCTGCTGTGCCGCGACGGTCCTGTCGTGAGCTGGACATATGCCGGACCCCTGCTCGCGGTACGGGAGCTGTGACATGTCTGCTGAACCCGACCACCGCGCGAGGCGACCGAAACTGGCCGTGTGGAAGTTCGCGTCCTGTGACGGCTGTCAGCTGACCCTGCTGGACTGCGAGGACGAGCTGCTTGGCATCGCAGAGAACATGGAGATCTCCTACTTCCTCGAGGCATCCAGCGCGCCCGGGCCAGGACCATATGACCTGTCGCTTGTCGAGGGCTCGGTGACCACGCAGCATGATGCCGAGCGGATCCAGCACATCCGCAACGTCTCCAGTCGACTGGTGACCATCGGTGCCTGCGCCACTGCGGGCGGTGTGCAGGCGTTGCGCAATTACGCCGACGTGGCCGAGTTCCTCGCAGTCGTCTACGCCAGTCCGGACTACATCGAGACCCTGGCCACCTCCACTCCGATCAGCGCGCACGTCCCCGTCGACTTCGAGTTGCGCGGCTGCCCGATCGACCGCGGGCAGCTGATCGAGGTCATAATGGCGTTTCTCGCTGGACGCACGCCAAATGTGCCCGCCCACAGCGTGTGCTTCGAATGCAAGCGGCGCGGCAACGTGTGCGTCACCGTCGCTCATGGAACGCCATGCCTTGGCCCGGTCACGCATTCCGGTTGCGGCGCGCTCTGCCCTACCTACGGGCGCGGGTGCTACGGCTGCTTCGGCCCGTCCAACTCGACCAACTTCGGCGCTTTCATCCCGCTGTTGCGACGAGACGGGATGGACACCCTCGATGTGGTGCGGGTGCTGCGCACTTTCAATACCGCCGCCCCGGAGTTCGATGCGGTATCGCGAAAGGAACTGCGGCAGTGACCGACCGTACGTCGAAGGTGCTGCGCATCGGTGCCCTCGCCCGTGTCGAAGGCGAGGGCGCGCTACATCTGAGCCTGCAGGATGGCGAGGTCGCGGAGGCCCGGCTGGCGATCTACGAGCCCCCGCGTTTTTTCGAGGCGTTCCTGCGCGGGCGCTCCTACCGCGAGCCACCCGACATCACCGCTCGCGTATGCGGAATCTGTCCGGTCGCGTACCAAATGAGCGCGTGCCGAGCGATCGAGGACGCTTGCGGTGTCGTCGTGGGCGGCCAGCTGGCGGCACTGCGTCGGCTGCTGTACTGCGGCGAGTGGATCGAAAGCCAAACCCTGCACATCTACCTGCTTCACGCGCCCGATTTCCTCGGCGCAGACAGCGCGACCGATCTGGCCCGTACCCACCGCGCCGATGTCGAACGCGGCCTTAGCCTCAAACAGGCGGGCAACGCGATCGTCGAACTGCTGGGTGGGCGCGCGATCCACCCGATCAACGCGCGCCTCGGCGGCTTCCACCGTCTCCCCACCCCATCCGAGCTGCGCCCGTTGGCCGAGCGGTTGCGCCGCGCTCGGGACGACGCCGCGGCAACTGTGCGCTGGGTGGCGGATTTCGACTTCCCCGACGCCGGATGCGACCACGACTTGCTGGCTCTGGCCGAACCCGGCACCTACGCCATCGAATCGGGCATCCCGACTGTGATGATCAGCCCGAGCGGAGCCGGACTGCCCGCCGACACCAACCGCGCACTTCCCACCCACACCTTCGGCGTCCGCGAGTTCGACGAACACGTCGTCGAGACCCAGGTGCCATATTCCACCGCGCTGCACTCCCGTCTCGACGGGCGCCGTCACCTGACAGGCACGCTCGCACGCTACGCGATCAGTGGCCGCTGGCTGTCCCCGATCGCACTCGAGGCAGCCCAGGACGCCGGGCTCGGCAACCCACGCGAGGGCGCGGTGTGCCGCAATCCATTCCGCAGCATCGTCGTCCGGGCGATCGAGGTGCTTTACGCGGTCGATGAGGCACTGCGCATCATCGACGCCTACGAGCCGAGGCCGCAGCCCTGCGTTGACGTGCCCCCGCGCGCCGGCACCGGCTACGGAGCGACGGAGGCACCGCGAGGCCTGCTGTACCACCGCTACACCATGCGAGACGACGGAACGCTCACCGACGTAAGCATCGTCCCACCGACCGCGCAGAACCAGGGCGCGATCGAGCACGACCTGCTTCGACTCGTGCAAGAACGCCTAGACAGTGGTCAACCAACGGATGCCGAGTTGGCCTTTCTATGTGAGAAGGCCATTCGCAACCACGACCCGTGCATTTCGTGCTCAGCCCACTTCCTCAACCTCACCGTCGACCGCGGAAACCGTCAATGAGGTTCCAAGGCTGCATGGCCGCCGCGCGGCGCATGATCTCGGTGAGGGGAAGCTGCTCGGCGTCGACGATTGGGGGCTGAGCAGGCCGCCGCCGCGCAGCGCCACTGCGACACCCAGCGTCGTAAGTGTCGTAATCGGCGCCTCGCTGGGTGTGCTCGATAACCAGATAGCCCGCCGCGTTCTCCTTGCCTCGGTGGAGCGGTGTGGGCGCGGTGGGCGTGGTCATGTCGGCTTCCGTGGCGGCATAGTCGAGCCCCGCTGCTGCAGCCGGTACAGGGAGGCTTAGCCGCCGTCGCGGTGCATCAGCTCGGCGTGCGTGCCGGATTTCGCGATCCGGCCGCGGTCGAACAGCAGGATCTGGTTTGCGTCGCGGACCATGATCAGGTTGTGCGACACGACGATGGAGGTGCGATCGGCCATCAGCCGACGCAGCGTGTCCGAACAACACACCTAGGGTCCTTCGACTCTGCATCGACGCCAGGGATGCGCGACAGTCGGAAAGCGGTTCGCAGTGCAAATCCGCCGGCGGAAGATCCTTAACATGAACATTTCTCATATCGAAGCCGGTGTGTCACCGGCTTGCTTCGCCCACCCGGACAACGTGGAGATCGCGCAGAGCCACTGCGCGGTGGTGGTATTCATCGGTGATCACGCCTACAAGGTCAAGAAACCTGTAGATTTCGGCTTCCTCGACTTCCGTACCGTGGCCGCTCGGGAGCGGGCGTGCCGACGCGAGCTGGAGCTCAACCGTCGGCTCGCCCCTGACGTCTACCTCGACGTGGCCCAGGTGCTCGATGGCAACGGCCAGGCCTGCGACTGGCTCGTAGTGATGCGCCGCATGCCCGCGTCGCGGCGGCTGTCGAAGCTGGTGGCGCAGGGGGTGGACGTTCGAGCCGATCTCAAGCAGTTGGCGCGGATGTTGGCTTCCTTCCACAGCACCGCGCGCCGCGGGCCCGACATCGATGCCGCGGGCGGACCGGCGGCGTTGCGCAAGCGCTGGACCGATAACTTCGCCGGCGCTGAGCCGTTCGTCGGCGACGTCCTCGATCGCGCCCAGTTCGACGAGGTCGTCGAGCTGACCCTGCGCTATCTCGCCGGTCGTACCCCGCTGTTGGAGGATCGGGTGCGGCGTGGGTGCATTGTGGACGGTCATGGTGATCTGCTGGCCGAGGACATCTTCTGCCTGTCGGACTGCCCGCGGGTGCTGGATTGCCTGGAGTTCGACGACGCGCTGCGCTACCTCGACGTCCTCGACGACGTGGCGTTCCTGGCGATGGACCTCGAACGGCTGGGCGACGTCGGCCTCGCGCGGGCTTTCCTGGACTGGTACCGGGAGTTCTCCGCCGTCCGCGGTGTGCCGTCCCTGGTGCACCACTACCTTGCCTACCGGTCGTTCGTCCGCGCCAAGGTCGCGTGCCTGCGACACGCCCAGGGTGTCGCCGATGCCGCATCGGAGGCTCGGCAGCTGACCAGTATGGCATTGCAGCACCTGCGCGACGGCCAAGTCCGGCTGGTGCTCGTTGGCGGACTGCCCGGCACCGGCAAGTCGACCATCGCCGGGGCACTGGCCGACCGGATGGGGGCGGTCCTGCTGCGAACTGACCAGATCCGCCGGGAACATCCAGGTGCGGCCGGCCTTGCCGCGCACGCCGGCTACGGTCGCGGGCTCTACGACAGCAGCCACGTGCACGACACCTATCAGGACATGTTGGACCGGGCACGAAGCCTCATGGAGTTCGGTGAAAGCGTCGTACTGGACGCCAGCTGGAGCAGCGCGGACGAACGCGAGTCGGCCAGAATTGCGGCGCGGGAGGCGTCCGCGGTGGTCACAGAACTCCAGTGCGTGGCGCCGGCTGAGATCTCAGAACCGCGCATCACGGCCAGGGTCGGCGACGCCTCCGATGCGACCGCGGAGATCTCTGCTGTGATGCGCCAGCACTTCGCCGAGTGGCCGGAATCTACCCGCATCGACACTTCAGGCCGCGATGACACCGCGATCGCGACAGCCTGGACCGCCTTCGAAACCGGATGAAACACCGAGGCAGCCACACCCAGCAATCTCAGGCACCGCAGGGGGTTTCGGGAATGGTTCGGCTGCTCGTGCTCGAACACATCGGTTGCAGGTGGCTCATGACTTACCCGGTACCTGGTCGGCCGCCGCGACATGGCGGTTTCTGCGGCGGAGCAGCCAGCGTCGCAATTCGTCGGCGCCCCAGATGATGATGGGATAGGGCAAGGCGAAAGCGAGCATGTCCGGGGTGAGCCCCGCGGTGCCGAGGAGGTTCTGCAGCGGCGGGAGGTAGATGATCGCGGCGGTGAGGGCGAGCTCGAATGCGATGCCCCACAGCAGCAGTGGGTTGGACAGCACGCCAATCGATGGCAGGGAGGCGTGTTCGGTGCGCGCGGCGAAGGCGGTGCCGATCTGGCCGGCGACCATGCCGAAGAACGTCATCGTCGTCGCTTGCAGGTAGGCGTGGTGCAAAGGGGTGCCCGGCGTGGTGGGGGAGCCGGGGTGCCATCCGGCGGTGAGCAGGACGTAGAAGAACCCGGCCATCGCCAGTGCTGCGGCGATCACCCCGAGGAACAGCCAGGCGCGCAGCAGCATCGGGACGCGGACGATCGATTCGCTGCGTTTCCGTGGTGATCGCTGCATCAGACCGGGTTCGGCGGGTTCGCGGCCGAGTGCTAGTGCCGGCAGGGTTTCGGTTCCGACGTCGAAGGCGAGCAGTTGCAGCACGGTCAGTGGTAGCGGGATGGCGCCGCCGGAGAGCGCGAACACCACGAAGGGCGTCACTTCCGGGGTGGCGTGAGCGAAGATGTAGAGGATGAATTTCCGGATGTTGTCGTAGACCTGTCGTCCGGCTTGGATCGCCGCGGTGATGGTGGCGAAGTTGTCGTCGGTGAGCACCATGGTGGAGGCTTCTCGGGCCACGTCGGTACCGGATCGACCCATGGCCACCCCGATGTCGGCGCGCCGCAAGGCCGGAGCGTCGTTCACCCCGTCGCCGGTCATCGCGACCACGTGTCCGGCCTCGCGCAGCGCATCGGCGATGCGTAGCTTCGCCTCCGGCGACGACCGGGCGAAGATCAGCTCGGACGACGTTCGCAGCAGTTCGTCGAGGCCATTCTCGCTCATCCGGTCGAGTTCCGTGCCTGTGATCACCGTGGGTTCGCCGCGGGTGATGCCGACCTGGCCGGCGATGGCTGCCGCGGTAAGGCCGTGATCGCCGGTGATGACGATGATGCGGATGCCTGCGGCGTGGCAGTCGGCCACGGCGTCGGCGACCTCGGGGCGAGGCGGGTCGATCATGGCCACGAGGCCGATCAGGACCAAGTCCCGTTCGACCTGTTCGCGATCTTGCTGTGTGGCGTCGCATGCGTGGAGGCTTCGTTCGGCGACTGCGAGTACCCGCAGTCCCTTGCGGGCCTGGGCATCGACGAGCTCCGTGAGTGCACTGCGCCGACCTACCGTGAGAGGCTGCGGGTGGCCGGCGGCGTCGAGTTCGCGGGTGCACAGCGGCAGCACGGTTTCCGGGGCTCCTTTGGCGTGCACCCAGGGACGTCCGTCGCTGTTCTCGTCGATGGTGGACATGCGTTTGCGGGCCGGGTCGAAGTGGAATTGACGGAGTCGCCTGCGTTGCCGCTCGTCGGGATCGAGGGGTGTGTCCAGCGCGGCGCTGGCGTTCAACAGCGCGATTTCGGTGGGATCACCGACCGCACCGCCTGGGGAGTCGATGCGGGCGTTGTTGCACGCCGCCATCGCGATCGCCAGATGTGCGAGCGTCACGTCGTCTAGCGGTGGCGGCGGGTCGAGGCCGTAGCTGCCGGTCAAGGTGTGGATCGCGGTGACCCGCATCTGGTTTTCGGTGAGGGTTCCCGTCTTGTCGGTGCAGATCACGTCCGTTGATCCGAGGGTTTCGACCGCGCTGAGACGTTTGACGACCGCGCCGCGTCGGGCCAGTCCGCGCACCCCGATCGCCAGCGCCAGGGTGATCACCGGCAGCAGCCCTTCCGGGACGTTGCCGACCAGCAAGCCGACGGCGAAGATCACCGCATTGATGAACGACAGTCCTGCCCCCAGGGCCGCCACCGGGATGAACGCCGCACCCAGCAGCACCGAGATCAGCGCGATCAGCCAGGCGACCCGCCGCACCTGGTTCTCCAGCGGGCTCTCGTCCCTCTCCACCCGTTCGGACAATGCGGCGATCCGCCCCAGCTCTGTGCGCATGCCGGTGGTGAACACCACCGCGCGCGCTTCGCCCTCGGTGCACGTCGTGCCGCTGAACACGAGGTCCCGCGCATGCAGCAGCGGCACGCGGCTGTCGACCAGGTCGGCTGACCGGAAGGCCGGCATCGACTCCCCGGTCAGCGCGGACAGATCGACCTCGATGCCGCCATCCAGCAGCCGGGCATCCGCCGAAACCCGATCACCTTCCTCGATGATGAGCACGTCCCCGGGAACCAACTCGGTGGCCTCGACCTCGGACACCCGCCCGTCACGCAGGACCTTGGACCTCATCGGCAGGTAGGCAGCGAGCGCCTCCACAGCCCTCTCCGCGTGCCGTTCCTGGGCGAACGCGAACGCTGCGTTGATCACGATCACCACGATGATCGCGATAGCGACCGGCTCGATACCTACCGCCCACGCCAGGCCGGCCGCCGCCCACAGCAGCAGCGCCAGCGGATGCGTGAATTGCCGCGCCAGCTCGCCCGGCCACCTCCGGGCGCCCCGACGCCGCAGCTCGTTGGGCCCGACGTGGACCAGCCGCCGCTGCGCCTCGCGGGTTGTCAGCCCGGAACGGGAACTTCGCAAGTCGCGCAGCAGCAGATCAATCCGCTCGGTCGGGTCAAGCCGGACACCAGGCTCCACATCAACGGCCTCCGCCATCGGGCACCCCCCCCGTCGACCCCCGATTCCGCCACTGCCCGGGACTACCCACCACAGGCGGGTGGCCCCGCCGAAAACCGCGGATTGCCCAAGCCTGCGTGCACGAAGGGTCTGCGCGACCATCGGTGTGTCGGGGCCGCGTGCGGAGGGAACGCGGATGCGAGGACTTCGGGGCTTCTTCGAACGCTTTCGTCCGGCGGGAACGCCAGGAGCGGCAGTTCGTTCCGGCGTGCCCGCTGACCGCGTGGCGGAATTGTCCGCCGAGCTGGCACCGGTGTTCGCGCTGCTAGAGGACGCCGAGGCCGAGGCGGCGCGGACCTGCGCAAGGGGCCGCGATGAGGCCACTCAGATTCGGCAGGAGGCCCGTGAACAGGCGGAGGGAATCGTTGCCGATGCCAACCTGCGTGCCGAGGCTGTGCGTGCGGACGTCGTGGCTGAGGCTCGGCGTGTGGTCGAGCGAGGTTCGGAGCGCGTCGCCACGTTGCCCAACGAAACTGCGGCGCGGCTGCGGGACCGCGCGCGTGGGCGCATGCCCGTGTTGATCGACCGCGCCGTGTCCGCGGCGCTGGTCACTCTCGGTGAACCCCCGGAACGCGGGTCATGAGTCCCGGATGGAGCGCCGGAGGTGTGCGGGCGAGGTCGCTGCTCAACCGGCGCCTGGGCGTTGGCGGCGCACGAGATTTGGCCGCGTGCTCGTCGTTGTCGGAGGCCCTGCACGTGCTTGCGGGCAGCTCGTACCGCCAGGAGGTCCGGCCCGGGCAGTCGCTTGAGGACGCAGAGAGAGCTGTCGCCGCGACGGTGTTGTGGCATCTGCGGGTGCTGGCGGGGTGGCAGCCGCGCGAAGGGGCGGAGCTGGTGCGGACTCTGGCCGGTTGGTTCGAGGTGACCAACGTCGTGGAGCAGACCCAGGCGAGGGGGAGGGGTCCGGTTCCTCGTCCGTATCGCCTTGGTGCGCTGGCGATTTCCTGGCCGCGACTGGCCACGGCGGAAACGCAGGACGAGTTGCGGCGCTCGCTGGCCGCATCTCCGTGGGGCGACCCTGGAGGGAGGACTGCTCTGGCAGTCGCTGTCGGGATGCAGCTCGCGTGGGCCGTACGAGTCGCTGGGCGAGTGCCCCAGGCGCAGACGTGGGCCGCTGGAGGTGCGGCTTTGCTGGTAGCGCGCGAGCAGTTCCTCGGGGAGCGCCGACTGGCGGAACCGGCCGCACGCCGAGCTGCAGCTCTGCTGGGTGCCGATACGCTGGAAGCCACGTCATTGAACGACTTCAGGGCCCAGCTGCCCGGCGAGGCTCGGTGGGTCTTGTCAGGCGTTGAGGAACCGGGCGAATTATGGCGGGCGGAGACCACCTGGTGGGCCCGTGTGGACAGTCACGCGCGCAGGTTGTTGCGGTCTTGGAGATTCGGTCCTGACGCGGTCCTCGGGTGTGTCGCGTTGCTGGGGGTCGATGCCCGGCGGGTGCGGACCGCGCTGGAGCTCTCAGCACGTGGTGGCAGGCCGCTGGAGGCGTTCGATGTCCTGGCGTGAGGCTGTGCAACCGGTGCGAATGCAGCGCGTGGCGGTACTCGCCCCGACAGATCTCCTGCGTGAGGTGCTCGTGTGCGTGGCCGATGCGGGAGTGGTCCACCTCGAGTCGGGCGGGGAGGGCGACGGCGAGGCATCTCGGAGGCTGCAACGGGTGCGATCGGGCGACGTCGTCCCGAAGCTGGCCGCGCACCGTCCCGATCTGGAAGTCCTGGAGGACAGCCGGCGCGTGGACCTGCTGGCGGGGGAAGCGGAACTCGAAGGCCACCTGAGCACAGCGGTGCGGCACGGTGCGGTTGCCGGGTTGGTCGGCTGGTGTCCGAGCCCGGAGCTGCCGGCATTGACGGCGGATCTGACTGCGGTCGGTGGCGCAGTGGTACCGCTTCCTACGCCGGTCGGCGTCGATCCTCCGACGTTGCTGCGTTCGGGAGGTCCGGTACGCCGGTCGTTCGCTGGGTTGGTGCGGACCTACGGCACGGTCGCTTACCCCGATGTGGATCCGACCCTGCCGGCGGGCATCGCCTACGTGTTGATGTTCGGCATGATGTTCGGCGATGCCGGGCACGGCCTGCTGCTCATGGTGGCCGGGATCGTGCTGGCGACCGGGCGGCCGAGTCGGCTGGCGCGATGGCGGGCGGCGTGGCCGTTCGTGGCCGGTGCTGGGTTGGCCGGCATCGTGTTCGGCCTGCTCTACGGGGAGTTCTTCGGGCCGACCGGGGTGCTGCCGGTGCTGTGGCTGGCTCCGCTGACCGAGCCGGTCCGACTGCTGACCGCAGCGGTCGGAGCAGGTGCGGTGCTCCTCTCGGTCGCGTACGCTGTCGCGATCATCAACCGGTGGCGCGAAGGCGGTCCTCGGTTCGCGGTCTACGCGTCCTCGGGGATCGCCGGGGCGGTGCTGTTCCTCGGCATCGGCTCCGTCGCCGGTGGCCTGTACCTGTCCACCGACGTCCTCGCCGTGGTCGGCGCAGGAGTGGCGGTGGTGGGACTCGTGCTGGCCGGTATCGGGTTCTTCGCTGTCGCTGGCGGCGGAGCAGCGGGGGTGCTGCAGGCAGGTGTCCAGGTGTTCGACGCGGTAATCCGGGTCGGCTCGAACCTGCTTTCCTTCTCGCGGCTGGCCGCCTTCGGCCTCACCCATGCTGCGCTGGGCTGGCTCGTGTGGCGCGGCACTGCGGCGTTGTTCGGTACCGGCCTGCTTGGCGCATTCGCCGCCGTCGGGCTGTTCGTGGTGGGCAACGCACTGACGTTCGCGTTGGAGGCGTTGGTGGCCGGGATACAGGCATTGCGGTTGGAGTTCTACGAACTGTTCTCGCGCGTGTTCGCGGTCGAAGGCCGACCGTTCCAGCCCTGGCACGTGCCCACCGAACACACCGCTTCGTCCGGGGAGGAGCCATGATCGCCTGGTTGTTGGGTTTGCCCGCGTTGCTGGCGGCGGTGTTCGCAGTGGTCTTCGTCCTGCGGCGCAGCGGACGTGCCGCATTGAAGGTGTTCCTCGCGTTGGATGCGGTGCTGCTGGTCGCCGCGCTTGTGGTGCTGGTGGAGGCGATGACCGGCGGCTCCGCCGAGGCGATGCCGCCGGAGGTTTCGCCCGAGACCGCGCCCGGCAACTGGGCAGCGCTGCTCGGCGCGGCGATCTCGGTCGCCGGTTCGTCGATCGGCGCGGCGATCGCCGTCGCCTACACCGGTGCCGCGGCACTGGCCGCGCTAAGCGAGCGGCCCGAGCTGTTCGGTCGAGCGATGGTGATCGTCGGGCTGGCCGAAGGCATCGCCATCTACGGTCTTATCGTCGCGATCGTTCTCATTGGGAGGGCTTGACGGAGATGGGCACCGTGGTGGCGATCGGCGAGCGGGCGCGGATGCAGGGCTGGGGCCTCGCCGGTGTCGAGGTCCTCGGGGGAGAAGACCCCGCGGCAGTGCAGCAGTCGTGGGACTCGTTGGGGGAGGTCGTATCGGTGGTGATCCTGACTCCTGCCGCAGCGGAGGCCCTCGCCGACCGGCTCGATGGCAGCGCATTGCCGCTGGTGGTGGTGATGCCGCCATGAGCGCCTCGGTACAAGCGGCGCTGGTCCCGCTGCGCGAGTCGTTGGTGGCGAGGGCTCGGCACGAGGCGGAACGAAACCTCCACGAGGCTCGGCAGGAAGCCAGAGTGATGATCGCCAACGCCCGGGAGACTGCGCAGGCCATCCTCGACGATGCCGCCGCACAGGGACGGGCCGATGCCAACGCCATGCTTGCTGCCGAGAAGGCCCGCAGCAGACAGGCCGCACGAGCGGTCGAACTGGTGGCTCAACGAGAGGTCTTCGAGGAGCTGACGAACGCGGTCACCACCTCCTTGGCTCGACGCGGCGATCCAGCGCTACGAGATCGACTGGCGACCCGGGCGCGCACGGTCCTCGGCCACGGTGCGCAAGTGCGCGATGCGCCCGGAGGCGGAGTGATCGGGGAGGCACCGGGGCGGCTGCTGGATCTCAGCTTCCATATGGCGGCGGCGCGGGCGGTCGAGGAACTGGGTGCCGACGTGGAGCGGATGTGGGCTCCATGAGTCCCGGACGGATCCGGCGGATCGCCGGGCCCCTCGTGGAGGCCGAGGAGCTGGGGCCCGTGGCGATGTCGGACGTCGTCTCGCTGGGGGCCGCCGGGTTGCCCGGCGAGGTCGTGGCCATCGGCGACGGCGTCGTCACGGTGCAGGCCTACGAGTACATCGGCGGGCTCGCGCCCGGAGATTCGGTGTTGTCGCGGGGAAAGCCGCTGGCAGCACGCCTGGGCCCGGGACTGCTCGGGAACGTCTTCGACGGCCTGCTGCGACCGTTGTCGACGGCACCGCCTTTCCTGACTCCAGGCACCATCGAAGCCGACGCGGCACGCACGTGGCGGATCGAGCCACGGGTGGCAGTGGGTGACCTGGTTTCGGAGGGAGAAGTCCTCGCAGTGGTGCGCGGAGTCGGACCGCCGGAATACCGAGTGCTGGTGCCGCCAGGCTTGGCAGGTGCGGTGGACGATTTGGCCGCAGGTGAGCAACCTCAGAACGCTGTGGTCGCGAGCGTCGACGGAACACCTGTGGGCTTGTCGAGCGACTGGCCGGTGCGTCGGCCGCACCCCTACCGCGCTCGCCGGGCGGAGGTTGGGCCTCTGCACACGGGGCAGCGCGTGCTGGACATGCTGTTCCCCGTCGCGCTGGGCAGCACGGCCGCGGTGCCGGGAGGTTTCGGCACGGGCAAGACCGTGCTGCTGCAACAGGTGGCCAAGTGGTGCGACTCCGATGTGATCGTTTACGTCGGCTGCGGTGAACGCGGCAACGAGATGGCCGAGATCGTCGCCGAGCTGTTCGCGCTCGCCGATCCACGCACCGGCGGTCGGCTTGCCGACCGCTCGGTTGTCATCGCCAACACCTCCAACATGCCGATGATGGCCCGGGAGGCCAGCATCTACACGGGCGTCACGGTCGCCGAGCACTTCCGCGACATGGGCCACGACGCGGTCGTCATCGCGGATTCCACCTCCCGCTGGGCCGAGGCGTTGCGGGAGTTCGCCTCCCGCACCGGGATGCTGCCCGCCGAAGAGGGCTACCCCGCCAATCTCGCTTCGGCTTTGGCGGCGTTCTACGAACGGGCCGGAGCTGTCGAGACGCTCGGCGGGGCGACTGGCTCGGTGACCATCATCGGCGCCGTGTCCCCACCGGGCGGGGACATGACAGAACCGGTCACGGTTCACACGGAACGGTTCGTGCGATGCCGGTGGGCACTGGACCGGGACCTCGCCTACGCCCGGCACTACCCGGCGGTGTCGTGGTCGGACTCGTTCTCCCGCGACGCCGACCTGCTGGCACGACACCACGTCCGTGCGGGCGACCGGGAGTGGTCTCCGCGGCGGGCGCGGGTGCTGGGCCTGCTCGCCGAGTCGGACAGGTTGTCGGAGTTCGCCGAGCTGGTCGGTGTGGGTGCGCTGCCGGAGCGAGAACGAGTCGTGCTGCTGGGCGGCCGGTTGATTCGGGAAGCGGTTCTGCAACAGAACGCGTTGTCCACTATGGATTCCTTCTGCGGGGATGAGAAAGCGATCGCCTTGGCTGAGGCGGTACTCGAGATCACAACCGAATGCCAGGAACTGGTAGGCACAGGCGTCTCCGTCGAGGTAATCGAGGAATTCGATTTCGCACCCCTGGTGCGCGTTCGGGAGGAGACCGCGCCGCACGATGCCGACGGCGTGCACCGGCTCTGCGGGGCTGTGCTCTCCGCGCTCCGGGAGTTGCAGCCGTGATCGCCCGTCAGCGCATCGAGTACACCGGGGTTCGCGAGCTTCGCGGCCCGCTGGCGGTCGTAGCCGGGGTTCGGGATGTCGGTTGGGATGAGTTCGTGCGGATCCGGTTGTCCACCAAAGAGATCCGACACGGTCTGGTGCTGGAGGTCGACCGGGACCTGGCCGTCGTGGAAGTGCTGGAGGGCACGACCGGAATGGACACCGCGGGAACCCGACTGGAGTTCACCGGAGAACCGCTGCGCGTCCCGGTCGGACCAGGTTGGCTGGGACGGGTTTGCAATGGCCGAGGTGATCCCGCCGACGGCGGCCCCCCGGTGTTCGGGGCGCGGCAGGCCGCGGTGGCCGGTGCCCCGATCAACCCCGTGCGCCGCGAACCCCCGGCCGAGCCGGTGCTCACCGGGCTGTCCGCGGTCGACGCGCTGACCACTTTGGTGCGCGGGCAGAAGCTGCCGGTGTTCTCCCTTCCAGGACTGCCACACCTGGAGTTGGCCACCCAGATCGCGGCGCAAGCCAACGTCGGGGGCGAGCCCTTCTCAGTGGTGTTCGCAGGAATCGGCCTGACGCACACCGATGCCGCTTTCGCCCAGGATGCTCTGGCCCAACGCTCGACCGCTGGAGAGCTCGTGTTGTTGCTCAACACCGCCGACGACCCGGTGATCGAGCGGATCCTCACGCCGCGGCTGGCGTTGACCATCGCAGAGGCGCTGGCCTTCGACGGCGGGCGGCACGTGCTCGTGGTGATGACCGACATGACCAGCTACGCCGAGGCCCTGCGCGAGGTCTCCGCCGCCCGCGGCGAGATCCCGGGACGCCGCGCCTATCCCGGGTACCTCTACAGCGACCTAGCGGCGGTGTACGAGCGGTGCGGCCGGATCCGCGGTCTACCCGGTTCGGTGACGGTGCTGCCCGTGCTCACCATGCCGGGCGGCGACATCACCCACCCCGTTCCCGACCTCACCGGCTACATCACCGAAGGCCAGATCGTGTTCTCCCGGGAGGTGAACGCACGAGGCATCTATCCGCCGATCGATCCCCTGTCCTCGCTGTCCCGCCTTATGCGAGTCGGAGCCGGCCCGAACCGCACGAGGGCGGACCACCTGCCGGTTGCCGCTCAACTGGTGGCCGCGCTCGCCCGCGCCCGACAGCTGCGGGAGCTGTCTGAACTGATCGGAGCTTCGGCGCTGGGCCGAACCGATCGGGCATATCTCGATTTCGAGGAGGCGTTCCGGCACGACTTGGTCGCCCAACGCCCGGACGAGTCCCGAACCCTGGACGACACCCTCGAACGCGCCTGGCAGGTGCTCCTGCACCTCCCGGTCCGCGAACTGACCATGCTACCGAGCGACCTCGTCGACCGCCATCGCACCGATTGGGCACAACAGCAGGAAGTGGGGTGACCGCGGTGGCCGAGATCCGGGTCCCACCGGGGCGAGCAGGACGGCTTCGGTTGCGCCGCAGACTGGAGGTCGCAGAGCGAGGTGCCGCGCTGCTGGAACAGAAACTGCGTGCTCTGCGACAAGAAGAACACCGACTGGTGCAGCGGGCCCACACCAGCGAACAAGAATGGACCTGCACGGCAAAGGAAGCCGAAACCTGGCTGATCCGAGCAGCCCTGCTCTCCGGGCAACACGGACTGCGACTCGCTCACCCGGAGCAAGCCGCCGAAGTCAGCATCCACTGGACCACCGCGATGGGGGTGCGGTACCCGGACAACGCCACCTGCACCCTGCCGCAGCGCGGCCCCGACTCGCCTGCAATACCGTGCAGCGCAGCCGTGATCAACGCAGAAGCAGCACACCGAGCAGCGCTCGGGGCGGCCGTGCGTCACGCCGCCGACCTCGCGGCGTTGCGGTTGATCAGTGCGGAAGTAGCCACGACCCGGCAGCGCGTGCGCATGCTGCGGCATTACTGGGCACCTCGGCTGCGGAACGCACTGATCGCAACGGACCTCGCGCTGGAGGAACAAGAGCGAGCCGAAGCAGTGTTACGCCGCTGGGCAAAGCACAGCTGACCTCTAATCCCATGCGGCCTTTCGGCGCCGGCGCAGGCCGGTCAACTCGCCAGCATGCACGCCAGAGGCATCCAACGACAGGTGTCTTGTGACTCCTGCGGCATGACCTGGGGCGGGATAGCGTGGACGTGTCGCACGTTGGCCGGTTTGTCCTGCGATATCAACAAAATTTGGGGTAGCCATGCCCTGGTACTGCCGTTTCCGATGGCACCAGAACACTCGTGCGGACGACGCCCGGCGCCGGGTGCTCGAACAGCACGTAGCCGGAACCAACAAGCCGGACAAGATTCGCGGCTGGTACAACCTGGCGGCGGTGGCTCTGGCTTCATGCTCGTCGACACCTGTGACCCGCACGAGCTCACCGATCTGCTCCAGCCATACATGGACCTGGTGAGTTGGAACGTGCATGCCGTCTACGAGGTGCCGTACGGCGAGATGATCGACCAACTCCGCCAGAGTTTCAGACAACCACGTGACGGACGGCCCATCGCCACCGCATAGGCGAACTGCCACCTGGCGAGCTGGCGAAGCTTCTAGCGGTCCGCCCCTATATGGCCACTGCTGGGAGCCCATTCACCCGAACGGTAGATCGTTCGAGGATTCCGCCGTGGAAACAGAAAGGCGGCGCAAGTAGCGTGTGCGACCGCGGGCGCGCCGGATCGTGCTTATTGCCGCCGGCTTGTGCGGCGATAAGCAAGCAAGCCGACCAACGTCAACCCAGCGAGGCCCACAGAAATGATCAAAAGACGGAGCATAGCAGCAACTTCTTCCGGGTAGCAGTCAGAATCGAAAGGTTGGAGAAGGACCCGCCTAGTACATCAGCAGTGACCTCGACAGGCGCGTTCAGTAACCGCAGCGAGTGACCCCAGCCAAGCGGTGGCCTCCGGACGACGCCTGTCCGGTCGGATATCGGGTTTCAACCTGTGTCGGGCCGAAGTTTGAACGCAGCTACCGCACGACTCATCTCGCGTGGTGCGTGGGCGACATGGGCGGCATCGGGCCGGATCATGGTGTGATCACGGTGGTCCTGGTGGACGATCATGGGGTCGTGCGTATCGGGCTGGTCGAGCTGTTGAATGCCGAGTACGACCTGAAGGTGATCGGTCAGGCGTCCACGGTGCGTGAGGCGTTGACGTGGGAGGAGTACAAGCCCTCCCTGCGGAGGATCGCGCCTTTCTCGCCGTTCGGGGCGTTCTCATACTCGGCGACGATCGCCAGCTTGGACTCCGGGCTGAACACCCGCCGCGATGGCCGTGCGGCAGGATCAGGCTGCGCAGCCGGCTTGGCCGGGCCTGTCGGATGAAGGGGGCACGTCTACCAGGATCTCCGATCCCGCCCTCGCTCTGGCACCCGGCACGCACACCAGGTGTCTCATCTCATCCTGACAAAGAGGGCTCGTGTGCTGTGGACCGCCCCGGTCCGATGAGTGAAGCACCGGTGTGGCGAGCCACTGGTGAAGGGTGCGGAGGCAGAGTCGTCGGGCAGAGAGCAGGGCAGTCATCATCCCGGCGAGCCAGGATCTGGATGGACACAATGGGAAGAATCCGACGACCCGATGCCACGTGCGTGCTCGATAGTGAGGTGTCGCGCCATGACGACGAAAAACAGCATGCCGGTGCTGGTGGGAGTGGACGGCTCCGAGCAGTCGTCATTGGCCGCGTTGTGGGCAGCGCAGGAGGCAGATCTTCACAACGCACCGCTACGCCTGATGATCGTCGGTGAGGATCCGAGCCGGGATGAACAGGCGTGGGAAACGCTCACTAACGCCGCGGAGCTGTGCCGCAACGACCGCCCTCTGGTCGAGGTCTTCGAGGAGATCAGACACGGGCGTCCCATCGAAGAACTGATCTGGGCCTCAGCGGAGGCACGCCTCGTGGCGGTCGGATCGCGCGGGCTCGGCCGTGTTGCTGAATCGGTGCTGGGTTCGGTGAGTACGGCCGTGGCGATGCACGCTCGTTGCCCTGTCGCAGTCATCCGGGACCGACGAACGAGCTTCACCGTCGGTCCCGTCGTGGTCGGCGTGGATGACTCTGCACCGAGCCAGGCGGCACTGCGGTTCGCATTCGACGCAGCGGCTGCGCGGCGGACAGACCTAGTGGCGATGCACGTGTGGCGACCGATCGCAATCGAGTATTCGTGGGTCGAGACGCCGTCGGGCGCAACCTGGTTCAGCCTGGACGATGCGCAGCGGGCGCTGGCTGGGCAGCTGGGGCGGTGGCGCGAGGACTACCCGGGTGTCACGGTCCACGAGGAGGTGCGTTTCGGACACCCTGTCGAAGAACTGACGAAGGCGGCCTCACATGCTCAACTGCTGGTCCTTGGACATCGCGGGCGGGGTGGATTCGAGCGACTGCTGCTGGGTTCGGTAGCCCACGGCGTGCTGCACCACGCCGAGTGCCCAATGGTCATCGTCCGCGCCAGCCACACGCCGTGACGCGGACGAATCCGCCGGTCCCAATGACAAAACCGTGCAGGCTCGAGGAATATGGATCTCCTCGAACGAGGTGCAGCCGAGTGGCCTCGCGAAGCAGGTTTGGTGGGGCGGAAGGGGCATCGCTCGATTGGCTTTGGAATGCTGGAAACCGGGTTCTCACGTCGGCCGACCACGAGGAGATCGGCTGTTTCGGCGGCGTCCAGCAGAGCTTTGGCGGGATGCCCGCGGCCGACGTGCGTGCTGATCTCGGCGAGGCCGGCTTAGCCGACGGCTTCGTGAACGATTTTGCCCAGCGCCGCGTCGGTTGCGGTCGAGCTGTTCCACACTGCTCAAGAGCACCCCTCTGGGGCTTAGAGCGGTGCGGAAACCGCTTGATGAGCTGCGCCGGTCGTGTTCACAGCCAGGTTTCGACCGCCAGCAGGTCGCGCATGGAGATCACACCAACGACCATTCGGCCCTGCTTCACCGGAAGGTGACGGATTCCGGCGTCGAGCATCCGTCGCGCGGCATCCCGGGTGTCCTCCCCGAAGACAGCGGTTTCCAGTTGGTGCGATGCGAACAGGGTTGCTGTC
Organism: Saccharopolyspora sp. NPDC000995; assembly: GCF_053599315.1. Taxonomy (NCBI): domain Bacteria; kingdom Bacillati; phylum Actinomycetota; class Actinomycetes; order Pseudonocardiales; family Pseudonocardiaceae; genus Saccharopolyspora; species Saccharopolyspora sp. NPDC000995. Next base: position 3,051 of record NZ_JBSFLZ010000109.1, on the reverse strand, counting down.
GCCGTTCGCGGATCGACCTTTTCCGCGATGGCTCGGACGATGTCCCGTTCCGAGATGATGCCGATGATCCGGGCGTTGTCAAGTATGGCGAGAGCACCGACGTGGTCCGCGGTCATCTTCCTGGCGACCTCCTCGAGCGAGTCGGACGCGTCACACGTCAGCGTCCCCGGGTGGAAAACTTCTTCGACTTGCATGACTGCCTCCATGTGCTACACGCGTCGCCGGTTCGGCTCGGCTTCGACCACGGTCACCTGCCGCGTACCCGGGGTTGCCAGTGCTAACGCGCGCGATGTCGTGGCTGGCCGGGTCGCCGACCGGGTCGGTGATCTTGACCGCCGCCGTCGCGCACGGACACCGGCCACTGCTCGAGCCCGCTGCAGCGGTCGAGGCTGCGGCGAACGTCGTCGCGGATCAGGTCGGCCTCGGCGAGGATGCCGATGAGGACGCCGTCTTCGTCGACGACCGGTGCGGCGGTGAAACCGTGTTCGGCCAGCACTCCGGCTGCGGTCTTGATCGTGTCGAAACCGCGGATGGTGACGACCGGCCGTGACATGTCGTATCCGGCTTGCATCGCTCCTCCCCGAATTCTCCGGCTTGCCGCTGCGGATCGCATTGGATTGTGGTGGTCCGCGTTTCATCCAGCGAGGTCACCGTGGCGAGAACTGCGGCTGCGCGGGAGGGACGATCGGCCTCGAATAGGGACGCTCGATGAAAACGCGCGGCGGGCTGGTGATTTTCCAACAGTTCAGTCCGTGAGCCGGTTATCCGGCAATCCGGTTCGTGCTCACCGTGCCCGCGTGATGCGTACCGCGGTGACCTTGTACTCGGGCAGGCCGGTGGTGGTGTCGGTGTGGGGCGAGGTGGGTCGTTGATGGCCGCGTTCGGGAAGTGGAAGGAGGTGAAGGCCTGGCCTGGCGCGATGTCGCGGCTGGGGTGGGCGGTCAGGGTGGCTCGGCCCCAGCGGCTGGTCACGGTCACCTCGGTGCCAGCGCTCGTTCGATACCTCCAGCGCACCGGCCGGGCCGATCGTGACACCAACACCGCCGAAGAGCTGCTGGCAGAGCGCTTCGCCCACGGGGAAATCGACGAAGAAGAATACCGGCGCAGGATGACGGCATTGGCCGAACGCAGACGCCGGACGTGACAGCTGGGTTGGGCGTTGCACGCAGGTGGTACCCGAGAACGAGCTGGGAGGATCCGAGTCGACGTTGGAGAACGCGGATGCGGTGCGTGCTGGCGGGCGTTGACGGCTCCGCGGAGTCGGCGACCGCAGCCCTGTGGGCAGCTGACGAGGCCGTCCTGCGTGGTGTGTCGTTGCGGCTGGTGACGGTCGTCGCAAGCGGGGACAGCTCGCAGGCGTGGGGCTTCGTGCGCAGCACCGGCGAGTTGTGTCGTCGTGAGCACCGCAAGATCGATCTTGCCGAAGACGTGGTGCACGGTTTCCCGCCGGATGCATTGGTCCGGGAGTCCATCGACGTACAGCTGCTCGTCGTCGGCTCACGCGGCCGGGGTGCCGTTGCCGAAACGCTGCTGGGATCGGTAAGCAGGGCGGTTGCGGAACGAGCGAGCTGTCCAGTCGTGGTCGTTCCGCAGCGTCGGACCAGTTTCGCCCTGGGGCCGGTGGTGCTCGGTGTGGCAGACCCGCCGTTCGGTTCGGCGGCAGTCTCGTTCGCCTTCGCAGAAGCCGCCCTTCGGGACACCTCGCTGCTGGCGGTGCACGTGTGGCGGCCGATTACCGGCCGAAAATTCTGGACCGGGACCTCGATGGCGATGTGGTCGACAGTGGACGAAGCCCGAAGCGATCTGGCAGTGAACCTGGCTGAATGGGCGACGAAATACCCTGATGTTCAGGTCGGCACGGAAGTGCGCTACGGCAATCCCACCGAAGGGTTGAGCCTCGCCGCTTCCTCGGCCCAGCTGCTGGTCCTCGGCCACCGCAGCACGGTACTCGGTTTCGGTTCTGTCGCCGGCGGTGTCCTACACCATGCGGATTGCCCGGTCGGCATCGTCGGCGAAACCCAACACGATGAGGGGAGAAGGGCTGATGAACGACAAGATCGACAAGACGCGGACCCAGCCTACTGACGTCGCTTCGGCGGCGTGGGAGGTCACCGAGCGTTCGGTGAGCGTCGACGACTTCGCGGCGCGCTACGACGTGGGCGCGGTCGAACATTTGGTCGTCGACACGCCACCGGAGGCAATGTATCAGGCGCTGCGTCATCTCGATCTGCTCACCATCGGGTCGCGAACGGCGGATCTGGCCATGTGGGTGCGGGGACTGCCGGAACGGCTCAAACGCCGCGTTCCTCCTCGGGTTCCGACCCGTCTGACCTACGACGACCTGTGCGTCAGCGGAGATTGGGTGCTGCTCGGCGAACAGCCAGGCAGGGAAGTGGTTTTCGGTGCGGTGGGCAGGTTCTGGACGCCGATCGTGCGCATGGAGGAGGTCTCGGCCGAGGAGTTCGCCGAGTACGGCAAGCCCGGCAGGGGAAAGATCGTGACCTCGTTCTCGGTGCGCCCCTACGGCCGCCGCGGGAGCCTGGCCACCTACGACATCCGCACCACGCTCGACGATCCGATCACGCGCCGGATCTTCATGCTGTACTGGCGGACGGTGTCGCCGTTCGTCAAAGCCATCATGCGTGCCACCCTGCGCACCGCAGCCAAGCAGGCGCGCGCGTGAGTGATTTTCCCGTTAAGAACCGGGTTTCTTCCGTGGGCAGGCAGCGGGATGCGGTTCACCAGCCATGAATCGTGGGCCCTGATCCGCTACCCAGGCAGGCCGGAGGCGACAGGAGCTTCCTGCATGGCAATGAACTGCCCGTGCCAGGTGTGATACCAGACGGCTGCGGTCTGCGCGTTCACCGACATCATCCCGACGATCTGGTCATCGCGAAGGGCGTGCAGGGTGTAGTAGCCGGGGAATGCGGTGACGTCAGCGGCGTGGAGTCCAGGGCGATTCCCAACTCGTCGCGACGCCGGGTGGCTCGCTTGCGTTGAGCCAGGAGTGCGGGGTGGGAACTGTGGGTGCCTATGAGGTTTTCGTGGTGG
>NZ_JBSFLZ010000108.1:0-24854 GCF_053599315.1 Saccharopolyspora sp. NPDC000995 | reverse complement strand
CGTGGTTCGGCACGCTCGACAGCAGGTTCGTCTGGCAGCAAGGCGCCCTTCACACTTCACCCGAACGAGGGGTGCGGCCGAAAGGCTCGTCTGCGGTGCCCTTTTGCTTGCACCGCCGGATAACGTGGCGAGCATGAGCGAGCGGATTCCGGGGGACGAGCGGGCGGGGTTGGCCAGTGACGTCGAGAGGTTGCGCGGCGAGGGCGTCGAGATGGTCGAGATATCCTTTGTGGACAACGCCGGGATCGTCCGGGTCAAGGCGGTTCCGCTGGACCGGCTGGCCGCCGCGGCGCGGTACGGCGTTGGGGCCTCGCCGTGCTTCGAGACTTTCACCTTCGACGACGCGATGGTCCGGGGCCGCTACCTCGGCGGACCGGACGGCGACCTTCGGCTGGTGCCCGACCTCGACCGGCTGGTGCGGCTGGCGGCGCAACCGGGCTGGGCTTGGACGCCCGCAGACAAGTTCGGCCAGGACGGGAATCCGTTTGTCGCCTGCCAGCGGGCGTTCGCGGCTCGCCAGGTGCGGGCCGCCGCGGATGCCGGACTGACCGCCCTCGCCGCTTTCGAGCACGAATGGGTGCTGGGCGCACCCGACGCAGAGGAGTTCGTCCCGGCCTTCACCGGTCCCGGCTACGGCCAGGCGCGTCTGGAAGCGACGGCCGATTACGCGCTCGAACTGGTAGCCGCGCTGCGCGAGCAAGGCCTCGACGTGCAGCAATTCCACCCCGAATACGCGCTCGGCCAAGTCGAGTTGTCGGTGGCAGCCAAGGACCCGCTCGGTGCCGCCGACGACGCCCTGCTCGTGCGGCACACCGTGCGCACGGTCTCGCGCCGCCACGGCTGGCGCGCAAGTTTCGCGCCCTGCCTGGTGCCCGGCGGTGCGGGCTCCGGCGCACATCTGCACCTGTCCGTGCATGGTGCAGACGGGAACCTTCTCGCGGACGGCCCGGGGCGCTACGGCCTGCGGCCTCCCGGGGAGGCGTTCCTGGCCGGTGTGCTGCGGGAACTTCCCGCGCTGCAGGCGATCGGCGGCGGCAACCCGGCGAGCTTCCTGCGGCTGGAGCCGTCCCGCTGGGCCGGGGTGTGGCAGGTGTGGGGCAGGGAGACGCGGGAGGCAGCGGTGCGGCTGATCACCGGCACGATCGGCACCGAGCAGTGGGCCGCCAACGCCGAGGTGAAGTGCTTCGACGCCACCGCGAATCCGTACTTGGCGGTCGGCGCGGTGCTGGCGGCGGGGCTCGCGGGCGTGCGCGAGGAACTGCGGCTGCCCGCGGAGATCACCGGCGACCCGGCGGCTCTGTCCGGCGACGAACGCGCTGCGGCGGGAATCAACCGGCTGCCCACGAACGTGGCGGAAGCGGCCGATGCGCTGGAGGTGTCGGCGGTGCTGACGGATGCTCTGGGCAAGGAACTGCAAGACGCGATGCTCACGGTTCGCCGAGCCGAGGCGGAGCGATTTGCCGAGACCTCCCCCGAGGAGCTAGCCGCGCTCACCCGCTGGCGTTGGTGATCTGGAAAGCGCGGAGCGCGGACTCGGTCCAGAATCCCGCGGCGTCACCGCGTTGTCCGCAATTTCTGTTGAACCTTTTTCATCCTGGTCGAGCCGCAGCCGCGATGCTGGCAGGGCGGTGGCTCGGGGCTGCCGCAAGCAGCGCAGCCGCCTTGGCCCACCTTCGCGACCGGCACCGTCGCGAGAGAGCTTTGAGCGCGCGACGACAGGCTCGGTTGCAAGGACACCGCACCGGGGCCGGCCACGGTCACCGATCCCGAGCGGATCGCGAGGTTCTGACCGAACCCGGCATCGCGGACGTCGCGCTGCGGTCGGTTGAGACCGAGATGGTCCTGGGCGAGGGCGCGGCCGACGGCCCCGAGTTCACCTTCAGCTGGGGGCCGATGCGGTTCTGGCTGGACGACGCCGATGACGTCACCGTCGGTTGGGGCGAGGGAGGCGGCAGCGGAATCATTGACCGCGTTGGAGCAGTCCGGTTCCTCGTGCCGAGCACGCCCGGCTGGTTGGTCATGGCCACCTGACCCGCGTGAGCGCGCCGCCGCAGCGGTGGAAAACCGTTGCCGGGCGGTGGTTTCGCCGGTGATCTCCAGTGGAGTGTGCTCCGGCATGCAGCGCTGACGCCGGCCGAACGCGGTGCGCAAGTATGCTCGCTGTGCTTGGCGAAAAGGGGAGGCGGCGATGGCTGAGGTGACCAACCCACCTGCTCGCAACACGCGCCCCCGCAACCGCCGGGCGCTGATCACCGCGGCGGCCGCGGACCTGTTCTATCGGCTCGGCTACGCGCAGGTCGGGGTGAGCGACATCGCCGAGGCAGTCGGGGTTGGGTCGTCGGCGCTGTACCGGCACTTCGCGGGCAAGCAGCAGTTGCTCATCAGGGTGGTGCTCGACGAGCTCCACCCGTTCAGCTCGATCGCCGCGCAGGTGGCCGACCGGGACCTCGACGAGGTGGTCGCGCAGCTCGCCGCCGCCGCGCTGGACCACCGCCAGCTGGGCGTCCTGTGGCAGCGCGAAGCCCGGCACCTGCCGGAGGAGCAGCGCGACGTGCTGCGTGAGGAGCTGCGCGGCGTCGCCAGCGGGCTCGCCAAGGTGGCGCGCGCCTTCCGGCATGAGCTGACCGGCGAGGACGCCCGGTTCCGTGCATGGTGCATGTTCAGCGTCCTGACCAGCCCGTCCTACCACCAGGTGGACCTGCCCCGGCGTGAGTTCGAGCAGCTGCTGCGGGCCATGGTGGTGGTCATCGGGACGCACCCGCCACAGCGGTTCGCCGACCACCGCGCGACCGACTCCGAGCAGCGGTCTGCCCGCTTCGCGGGGCGTGCCTCCCGGCGTCGGCTGCTGCTGTCCGCGGCGATGCGGCTGTTCTCCGACGCCGGCTACACCAAGGTGACGACCGAGGACGTCGGCGCGGCGGCGGGCATCGCCGGGCCCAGTCTGTACAACTACTTCGCCAGCAAGCAGGAACTGCTCGGCACCGTGATCACCCGCGGCAACGCGTGGCTGGAGGTCGAGCTCGAACGGATTCTGGCCAACACCCCGGCCGCCGACGACGCGCTGCGCGAGCTGCTGCGCTCCTACATCACGTTCGCCTTCGACCACGGCCGGTTCATCGACATCCTGGTCAGCGAGGTCAACCACCTGCCGGACGCGGAGCGGCACCGGGCGCGGCAGACCCAGCACGCCTACGTGGCCGAGTGGGTCGGCCTGCTGTGCGAGGCGCGGCCGGAGCTCGACCCGGTGCGTTCCCGGATCCTGGTGCAGGCGGCGTTGACGGCGGCCAACGACATGGCTCGCACCGGCTCGGTGCGCGACGTCGATGCGCTGTCGCGGATCGGGTCGGCGCTGATGCTGGACACGCCAGCGTCGGCCGTGTGATCAACCATCGTTGGCCTGCTACCGGCTATTCACTTAAGTGTCATCCCTGCAGGAGGCAGGTTTGTGTGGGTCGGGGGTGGACTAGGGGTTGCTCACTTCGAGATTGACTTCGTAGGGCGGGCCGAACTACTCTCCGCGAAGAGTTGGTCCTGCTCCCGCGTGCGCGCCCAGCGCTCGAGTGACCAGTTGGCCTCGTGCGCCGCCGCGTGCCGCGTCCGAGCCTGGAACCCCGCGGGTGCGCGGCCGACACTGGAGCTGAGCAGGTAACGAGGACGGGTGGGTTGCATGAGCAGCGCGACGGAGCCGGTCGGTCAGCCGCCGGTTGACGTGCCGGACATCCACACGACCGCCGGCAAGCTGGCGGATCTGTACCGGCGCAATGACGAGGCGGTGCACGCCGGCTCGGCGCGCGCGGTGGCCAAGCAGCACGCGAAGGGCAAGAACACCGCCCGCGAACGCATCGACATGCTGCTGGACCCGGGTTCGTTCGTGGAGCTCGACGAGCACGCGCGCCACCGCTCCACGAACTTCGGCATGGACGCGAACCGCCCCTACGGCGACGGCGTGGTGACTGGCTACGGCACCGTCGACGGCCGCAAGGTATGCGTGTTCTCCCAGGACTTCACCGTCTTCGGCGGGTCGTTGGGCGAGGTGTTCGGCGAGAAGATCGTCAAGGTCATGGACCTGGCGCTGAAGACCGGCTGCCCGCTGATCGGCATCAACGATTCCGGCGGCGCGCGCATCCAGGAGGGCGTCGCCGCGCTCGGCCTGTACGCCGAGATCTTCAAGCGCAACACCCACGCCTCCGGCGTCATCCCGCAGATCTCGCTGATCATGGGCCCGTGCGCGGGCGGCGCGGTGTACTCCCCGGCGATCACCGACTTCACCGTGATGGTCGACCAGACCTCGCACATGTTCATCACCGGCCCGGACGTGATCAAGACGGTCACCGGCGAGGATGTGACCTTCGAGGAGCTCGGCGGCGCGCGCACCCACAACTCGCGCTCCGGCAACGCGCACTACCTGGCCACCGACGAGTCGGACGCCATCGCCTACGTCAAGGAGCTGCTGTCGTTCCTGCCCAGCAACAACCTGGCCGAGGCGCCGGTGTTCGAGGGCACCGACACCGACGCCGGCTCGGTCGCCGAGTCGATCACAGACGCGGACCGCGAGCTGGACGCGCTGGTCCCGGACTCGCCGAACCAGCCTTACGACATGCACGAGGTCGTCTCCCGCGTCGTGGACGACGAGGAGTTCCTAGAGGTCGGGGCGCTGTTCGCGCCGAACATCATCACCGGCTACGGGCGCATCGAGGGCCGTTCGGTGGGTGTGGTGGCCAACCAGCCCACCCAGTTCGCCGGCATCCTGGACATCGACGCCAGCGAGAAGGCCGCGAGGTTCGTGCGCACCTGCGACGCCTTCAACATCCCGGTGCTGACCTTCGTGGACGTGCCGGGCTTCCTACCGGGCACCGACCAGGAGTGGAACGGCATCATCCGGCGCGGCGCGAAGCTGCTGTACGCCTACGCCGAGGCGACCGTCCCCCTGGTCACCGTGATCACCCGCAAGGCTTACGGCGGAGCCTACGACGTGATGGGTTCGAAGCACCTGGGGGCCGACGTCAACCTGGCGTGGCCGACCGCGCAGATCGCAGTGATGGGTGCGCAGGGCGCGGTGAACATTCTGTACCGGCGGCAGCTGGCGGAGGCGGCGGACAACGGCGAGGACGTCGAAGCCGTGCGCGCGCAGTTGCAGCAGGAGTACGAAGACACGCTCTGCAACCCGTACGTGGCCGCCGAGCGCGGCTACGTCGACTCGGTGATCCCGCCGTCCTACACCCGTGGGTACGTGGCGCGGTCGCTGCGGATGCTCCGCGACAAGCGCGCCAGTCTGCCCGCGAAGAAGCACGGCAACATCCCGCTGTGACGTCGTCCCACCCGCGAGGAGGTGCCCGATGAGCCACGACGCGACGCCGGACCAGCGACCACTGCTGCGCATCGTGCGCGGAAATCCCGACGACGCCGAGATCGCCGCGCTGACCGCGGCGCTGACCGGCCTAGCCGCCGCGAAGTCCGTGGCACCGCCGAAGCAACGGCCGATGTCGCTGTGGGGAGACCCGGCCGCCGCGCTGCGGCACCCGGCGGGCCGCCGCCCGCTGCGCCCCGGCCCGCACTCCTGGCGCGCTTCGGCCCTGCCGGGCTGATGTCGTTGCCCACCAACAAGATTTCGCTAGCCGTCCGGCGTCGCGCCGGGAAATGAGGAGTTGACCATTGTGGACGTGACGCCGATCAGCAAGGTCCTGGTCGCCAACCGCGGTGAAATCGCGGTGCGGGTGATCCGCGCCTGCAAGGACGAGGGCATCGCCTCCGTCGCCGTCTACGCCGAGCCCGACGCCGACGCGGTGTTCGTGCGGCTGGCCGACGAGGCCTTCGCGCTGGGCGGTTCGACGCCCGGCGAGTCGTACCTGAACATCGACAAGATCATCGACGTCGCGAAGCGCGCGGAAGCCGACGCGGTGCACCCCGGCTACGGGTTCCTGTCGGAGAACGCCGAGTTCGCCCAGGCGGTGCTCGATGCGGGCCTGATCTGGATCGGGCCGTCGCCGCAGTCGATCCGGGACCTCGGTGACAAGGTCACCGCCCGGCACATCGCGACCCGCGCCGGGGCACCGCTGGTGCCGGGAACGAAGGATCCAGTGTCGGGCGCCGACGAGGTCGTCGTGTTCGCAGAGGAGCACGGGCTGCCGGTGGCCATCAAGGCTGCGTTCGGCGGCGGCGGTCGGGGCCTGAAGGTCGCCCGGAAGTTGGAGGAGATCCCCGAGCTGTACGCATCGGCGGTGCGTGAGGCCGAGACGGCGTTCGGCCGCGGCGAGTGCTTCGTGGAGCGCTATCTGGACCGGCCGCGCCACGTCGAGGCGCAGGTCCTCGCCGACCAGCACCGCAACGTGGTGGTCGTGGGCACCCGTGACTGCTCGCTGCAGCGGCGGCATCAGAAGCTGGTCGAGGAGGCCCCGGCACCGTTCCTCAGCGACGAGCAGCGCCGCACCATCCACGAGTCGGCGCGGGCCATCTGCGCCGAGGCTGGCTATTACGGCGCGGGTACCGTGGAGTTCCTGGTCGGCTTGGACGGGACGATCTCGTTCCTGGAAGTCAACACCCGCCTGCAGGTCGAGCACCCGGTCTCGGAGGAGACCACGGGCCTGGACCTGGTCCGCGAGCAGTTCCGCATCGCCTGCGGGGAGAAGCTGCAGATCACGGCCGACCCCGAGCCGCGTGGCCACTCGATCGAGTTCCGGATCAACGGTGAGGACGCGGGCCGCAACTTCTTGCCCGCGCCGGGCACCGTGACCCGCTTCGTCGCGCCGCACGGACCGGGTGTCCGGGTGGACGGCGGGGTCGAGTCGGGCAGCGTGATCGGCGGCCAGTTCGACTCGCTGCTGGCCAAGGTGATCGTCACCGGCGCCGACCGGCAGCAGGCACTGGAGCGGTCGCGGCGGGTGTTGGACGAGATGCTCGTTGAAGGCATGGCCACGGTGCTGCCGTTCCACCGCGCGATCGTCCGCGACCCGGCGTTCGTCGGCACCGACGGTTTCGCCGTGCACACCCGGTGGATCGAGACGGAGTTCGACAACACCATCGAGCCGTTCACCGGCGGTGTCGAGGCGGAAGAGCCGGAGCCGCGGCAGACGATCACTGTCGAGGTCGGCGGACGCCGCCTGGAGGTCTCGCTGCCGGCGGAGCTGGCCGTGTCCTCAGCCGCACCGGCGGCGAAGGCGAAACCGCGCAAGCGTTCCGCGGGTAAGTCGGGGGCTGCGGTCTCCGGCGACGCGGTGACCGCGCCGATGCAGGGCACTATCGCGAAGATCGCGGTCACCGACGGCCAGGAGGTCGCGGCGGGCGACCTGATCGCGGTGCTGGAAGCGATGAAGATGGAGAATCCGGTCACGGCCCACAAAGCGGGCACGGTGACGGGCCTGTCGGCCCAGCCGGGCGACTCGGTGTCCCAGGGCACCGCGCTCTGCGAGCTCAAGGACTGAGTCAGAGGTTGCACGTGTGTTCCTGGGCGGCGATTTCGCGCGAAATCGACACCTGGCACGCGTGGGGCGCGGCGATTTCGCGCGTTAATGAACACGTGGCGCGGTGACTAGGTGAAATGCTGCTCGTAGTGCCCTCACCAGGCGTTACGAGTAGCACTAGCCTATCACTGCGTTGCACTGACACCCCCCTTACCGGCCACCTCACGCACCCCTGCACCCACACCTGCACACACACTCGCGGGACCGCCTGCACCCGCACCTGCAGCCGCGCCGGGCGGCGCAGATGCGGTTCCGCCCGGTCTACTCGGGCGCCCTGGTCGATACCCTGATCGCATGGCTGAACACGTGCAGGTTGTGACGACGACGGACTCAGAAGAGGCAGCGGCCACCTTGGCGCGGAGCATCGTGGAAGCGAAGGCCGGAGCCTGCGTGCAGGTGGTGCCGATCCGCAGCTTCTACCGGTGGGAGAACGCCGTTCAGGACGACCCCGAATGGCAGCTTCAGATCAAGACTTCGGCCGGGCGGCTCGACGCGCTGATCAAGCACATCAACGAGCACCACACCTACGATGTGCCCGAGATCATCGCGACGCCGATCACCGGAGGCAGTGATGCCTACCTGTCGTGGGTCGACGAGGAAACTCAAGCCTGAGAACTCGCGAGCAGCCCCGACGTAACCCGCTGCCGCAGGGCCTCGGCCGTGCCGCGTCCGCTGTCCTGCGGCAGCACCTCGGTTAGTTCCCACAGCCGATCCTGTGCGAGGCTCGCCTCGGTTCGGACAGCAAGCGGCAGAGCTTCGGTCGCCAGCTCGTCAGCCCGGTCGACGTCCGACCGTGTTGCAGCCGAAAGGGCAAGGTCGGCGACCACCAGCGCTCGAACCTTGGTCTCGGTCGGCGATAGCGCGGAGAGCAGCAACCCGGCGAGAGAATCGGTCTCGCGGTGCCCCAATCGCCCGTACGACGAAACGGCGAGGCTGCCAAGCCTGCTCGCGCCGAAGAAGCTTGTCCAAGAGCGCTCGTGGTGCGGGCGGGCGTAGTCGAACGCGGTGAAAGCACGTTCAAGCGCACGTTCGGCCGTTTCACCGTCGCCGATCCGGGCAGCCTCTTCCGCTTGCCGCGCCGCGACCCACGCCTGCGTTGTGGCTGCCGAGCCTCGAACGTACTCGCCCGCTTCGCCGAGAAGCTGCACGGCCTCGGCGGACTTGTCTTGCGAGGCGAGCAAGTATGACCAGTAGTTCAAGGTGCAGGCGGTCAGCGGTCCGTCGCCTGCCTCGTCAGCAAGCTCAAGCGCCCGCCTGTACCGGCTGACTGCCTCGCGAGGGCGTGACAGATCGAACGCGAGCCATCCGGCAAGCGCCTCGGTTTCCCCGGCAGCGGACAGCAACCGGCGGCGATCTTGCTCACGGGAGGTCGCTTCGAGCAGGCGGCGCAGCGTAGCGCCGTGCTCCGTTAACGAGGCGAGGATCGTGCGCGATGGGGTGGTCTCTTCCAGGTGGAAGAACTCGGTCGTGCGGTCCTCGACGAGACTGATCGCCGAAGAATCCGGCGCACGTCCGTGTTCGATTGTGTCGGCGAGCCGCTGCCAGGGCGCGGCGCTCATGATGGCGGCGGCGCCCGCCAGTTTCAGAACATCCCGGCGATGCACGTCGTCTCCTCGGTCGTGGTCCTGATACGGCGCGAGGCTAGGCGTTGATTCAGCGTGCGGCGATGCATCCGAGGCATCCGCCGCCGGTAGCTGGAACCACAGAAGTGATGCAGGCGCCTTGAGCACCTGCGCCCACTGGATGAGCCTAGCGAGGTTGGTTGTTGGCCGACCTCGTTCGATCCGGCTGACTTGGCTCTGCCCAACACCGAGCCAATCGGCCATGTCCGCCTGGTTGAGCGGTGGGCTGAATGCGCGCCTGTATGCGCGAATGACCTTGCCGATGTGCTGCTCGGCGAGGGCGTCACGGACGTCGTCGCGCTGCCAGAAACCGGCCGGCGGCGGCGGTGGGCCTTCAGGGGTGCCGGATGGGACCTTGCGGGCGCACGGTGTGCACACCTTGCTCGCGTGATCACTGGCGATCTTGCATCCGCAGCTTTCGCAGAATCCCATACATCACCCTGTAGTGGACCGGTCACGGGGAGTTTATCGGAGTCCCGACGGGTGCAGCCTGCATTTATGGATTGGATGCATATTGCCTGCATACGGCTATGCATTCGAGGGTTTCGAGACCTGATCGCCCAGCGCTCATAGTCGATCGCGATGAGCCCGACGCCGGGATAGCCCGACCACGAAGCCTCAACCCTTGGGGGCAGCCATGTCCGATCTGAATCTGCTCGTTTGGCTCGCCGTGCTGGTGCCGCTCGCGCTGGTCGCAGTCGGCTGCGCAGCCGCCTCGATCGCCCCGCGGCGGCACGGGTCGGTCGCTGAACACCCGTCGGACTGGTGGGTGATCGCTCGCGGCCTCGCCAACGGGCTGCGTTCGCGGCTGCAGAGGTCGGTGCACCGAGGGGGTGCTCGCCGTGGCTGAAATCGCGGTGTGGCTGTTCCTGCTGGTGTGCAACGTCGCGATATACGCGCCGACAGTGATCGACCTCGTTGAAGAGTTCGCCGACCTTTCCCCCGCGCACGAGCAGCGGCAGCGCGGCGCAGCGCGCAGCGCGCACCGTGCGGTCCGGGCGCGTGGCGATCGCGCCCGACACCCCGAGTCCGCATGGGTGCGTAGGGGCTCGCCGGGCGGTTTCCCCCGTCGCGCTCGGCGAGACATGCCAGCAGCGGGCACGTGTCCTGTTCCCGTGTCCGCTGCTGGTCACCAATCCGGCGGACGGCACCAACTGCGGAGGCGACCGGCATGACGATGGTGATGCTCGCGCGTGACCGCAACGCCGAGAACCTCGCGCAGTCCGAGGTGCACGCCTACCCGCTGGACTTCCACAGCCCGCCGCCGACGGTCCCGATCGCCCCGTGCGGGCACCGGCTCGCGGCGGCGGACGCCGAGCAGGTCAACAGTTTCGTTGGGATGCCGTGCGTCGCGTGCTTGCTGGTGGCGTTCGACCGTGCCGACCGTGCCGCCGACGCAGCCGAGCCCGCGCCCGACCTGCCCGACAAGCTCGCGGCGAAGCTGCCGCCCGTCGGTGAGCCACATCGGGAGCCCCCGGCAACCAAGTTCGGCCGCGCGTACTTCTACGGCTTCGCGATGATCGGCGACGAGGCGTCGCACCTGGTCGAACCAGATGCCATCCGAAGCAAGCTCGACGGCCACAGCGTGGCTCAAACGCTGTGCTGTCACCTCGCGTGGGGTCCGCTGAGCGCTCCCGTCGACGGATTCCCGCTGTGTGGCGAATGCGTCGAGATCGCCCTCGGCATATCCGCGAAAACACTTCGAATCCAGCTCATACAGAAGGGAATCATCAGTGCCGAGTTTGATCTCGGGCGAAACCCTCGATCGCGCCGTTCGCTTGTACGACAACGGAAAAGGCCCGTCGATTCGTGAGCTTGCCCGTGAATTCCGCGTGTCTTACTCGACGATGCGCACCGCGCTTGTTGAGGCGGGCGTGACGATGCGTCCCTCGGGGAACCAGAGCAAGACGGCGAGCTAGTGCCGAGCCCGTTACCGACGCCGAAACCGTCAACTGACCTCGTACTGCAGTGGCGCACGTTCGAGCCGCCGGGCGGCTGGGTGCCCGGCACACCAGTTCAACGACCACGAGAAGCGCGATCACACGAAAGGAAATCGCAGTGATGACAGGGAAGCACTGTCGCGGAATCGTCGCGGCTGGGCTCAAGTTGACGTGGTCGGGCGACATTTTCGGAGGCCCCCGCCGGGACTGGTTCACTCCCGTCGTGCCTGCCGAACCCAGCCCTGCCGCGCCGTCACCAGCTGACGAGAAAGGGCTCGACGCTGAACGCCGCGCCGCGACCGCAGTCGCGTTCACCCGTACCGCGAGGTCCCGCGACGTTCTTGTCGCCGCGCTCGAAGACTTGTCGCGAATCTGAGTCGAGCACCACCCTGAAATGAATCAAGAGGTCGCCCAACAACGAGGGAAGTGACATGGAAACGTACGAACGGGCACATCTAGCAGCCTATTTCAGTCGGGTCGCCGAACATTTCCGCGTGGCTGATCGTCCTAGCGCTTTCCTGATCACGCATTTGTTGCCGGAACGCCCGGCGTTCGTACGCGGCGTTGCCCACGTAACCGACCTGCGGGCGGTTCTTCCCAAACCGAAATCGATCGACGAGACCGCTCTGCGGCAGATCGAGGCCGACGGCCAGGTGTGCGACACGTTGTCGCGGGAGAAGTTCAACGACCCGGATCACGCGTTGGAATATCTCGAATCCCGCGCCGCGGGTCACCGGATCGTGTTACTCGACGTCGGGGGTTACTTCGCACCGGTACTTGCGGACATCTGCGCCCGGTTCTCTGGTGAGGTCCTCGGCGTAGTCGAGGACACCGAGAACGGTCACCAGCGCTACGCCGACATCGAGAAGACGCCGTGTCCGGTGATCTCGGTCGCCCGGTCGCCGCTGAAAGATCCGGAGGATTTCCTCGTCGGGCAGTCGGTGGTGTTCTCAGCCGAAGCGCTCATGCGCAGCCACGGCGACATCCTGCACGGCCGCAACGCCCTCGTGATCGGCTTCGGTAAGCTCGGCAGCTCCATTGCCCGCCTGCTGCACGCAAAGGGAATTCGCGTCACGGTGTATGACATCAACCCAGTGCGCCGAACCCAAGCTCTCTCGCAGGGGTTTGTCGTGGCTCGGGACTGCCGATCAGCGCTAGCTGATGCAGGTGTGGTGCTGTGCGCCACCGGGTCGATGTCTTTGCGCGGCGAGGACTTTTCGCAGCTGCGCAACGGCGCTTACGTGGCAACGGTGACCAGCAGCGAGGACGAACTCGAACTCGCGGGGCTGTCTGGGGTCTACGAACGAACACCGATCAGCGACGACATCACCCGCTACGTGACCACCGGCCACTACTTCTACCTGCTCAACAGGGGAAACGCGGTCAACTTCTTGCACGGTGCCAGCGTGGGACCGTTCATTTACCTCGTGCAGGCCGAGATTCTCGCGGCCACGGCCATGCTAGCTCGCGGCACCGCGGAACCGGGCATGTACGAGGTAGACGCAGGCGACCGTGCTGTCATTGCGTCCACTTGGCTCGACTACTTCAACAGGTGATCATCCGATGTCCATTGCGAACGACCACATTCAGCGCACGCTTTCGTCCTACTTGGACGCCCATCCCGAGGACGCTGAATCACTGGCGCCTCTGTCTGAGCTGCTCGCCAAAGACGTGGATGTCACCACACGGCACGAGTATCGCGGCCACGCTACGGCTGGTGCGGTCCTGGTCAACGCCGAGGGGCGTGTTCTACACATCCATCACGTGGCGCTCGACCGCTGGCTGCTGCCCGGCGGTCACCTCGAACCCGGCGATGTCAGCCTCGTCGACGCGGGACTGCGGGAACTGTGTGAGGAAACCGGTATCAATCCCGGCGATGTCGTTACGGCGTTCGTCGACCCGGTCCACATCGACATGCATATGATCCCGGCCAACGATCGCAAGCAGGAACCGGAGCATCCGCACTTCGATTTCCGGTTTGTCTTCCGCACCACGGCCGAGGTTGGCGCGCTTCAGACTGAAGAGGTACACAACGCAGCGTGGTTGTCACCCGATGAGTTGACCGACCCGCATCTGCGTGAGCGGGTGCGTGGAGTACTTGAGGCCGCATCCGCCGACTGACACCGCCAACCGACGGCGTAGGACGAGGCGCCCCCGGTTCCGTTCCGTGACGTGTGCGAGCACGACGCGGGCGGGACCGGGGGCGGCTTCGTGTGCCAGCGACTAACGGGGTGATCGGCGCTTATTGCTAAGGCCCGCCGACCCACACCCCACACGAGCGAGGAACGGAACGCATGGCGCTTGATCGCGTGGACTGGCACGACTTGCCCGCACACGTTCGCGACGTCATCGAGACCCGAACCGGCCCGGTGCGGTCGGCCCAGACGGCGTCAGCCGGGAAGAACTCCGCGGTCGCGCTTCTGCTCGACACACAGCCGACGGGCGGGTGTTCGTCAAGGGACTCCGTACCGATCATCCCGGCGTGGTGACGCAGGCGCGCGAAGCGGTCATCGCGCCGTTCGTGACGGCGGTGTCTCCGCGCCTGCTGTGGTGGGTCGAGGCCGATGGGTGGGATCTGCTCGGCTTCGAGTACGTCGAGGGGCGGCACGCCGACTACCGGCCCGGTTCGCCGGACCTTCCGGCCGTCGTCGAGGTGATGCAGCGGCTCGGCGCCATCACCTGCCCGGACCTGCCGGAGGTCAAGCGGCCCGAGAAGCGGTGGCGCAAGTACGTCGACGACCCGGCCGAGCTTGAGGTGCTCACCCGCTCGACGCTGCTGCACACCGATTACAACCCGGCGAACGTGCTGATCGACGGCTCGGGAACGGCGCACCTGATCGACTGGGCGTGGCCCACGCGAGGCGCTGCGTTCATCGACCCGTGCGTGCGGCGCAGGAAACGCCGCAGATCCTCGGCGGTCGCGAACATCGTATGAGTTGCAGTCCACGGGCGACCGAGCTCCTGCTCACGCCCGGAGTCGCCCAGCCGCACCCGCACAGCGAGTTCGCGCGGGCTCATGTGAACGTCACCGTGCAGTCGCATCCGGCGACCTCGTCGACGCCGAGCCGGTGATCGCGTGGCCAGCGGCCCCGCCGCCCGCCGACGGTGAACTGCTCATCGATCGCGACGGTCTGCCCGTCGGCGGCGGCATGACTCGGCCGGGTCTCGGTTCCGGTGCTGCGCCACGTCTTCGACGTCGCACCGGATTGGCGAGCTGCCTCGTGACGGGCGAAGTTGGTGACCTCGTTGACCCGACCGCGGGCGAGCTCGCCCGAGCGGGTTTCGATCAGCCGGGCGAACAGCTCGACCAGCGCCTCGCGGCCGGTGGTGTCGTCGGCGAGTTCCTCGCGGACGTCCTTGGTGATGGTGGTGAGGATCGTGTCGGCGGCGTGGTCGGCGTTGGTTTCCAGCTACGCCCGCGCCCACTCCACACGGAACGCCCCGCCGAGGGCGTGCGCGACGTCGTTGCCGACCGAGGCGGCCAGGGGCAGCGCGAGGTCGAGCAGCAGCGCGGCGAGCCGTTCGACCCACGACGGGTCGCCGAGCTCGGCGTGCACGTCGGCGGCGTCGCGGGTCCGCGGTGCGCCGTGCACGGCGAGCACCTGGTCGCGGAGTTCGGTGAACAGGTCGGCGAGGGCTTCGCGGTGGCGGGTGACGTCGCCGGGTGCCTCGTCGGCCGGGGCAAGCGCGGCCCGTCGCTCGAACCGCGCCGGGTTGCCCGACTCCAGCGCGCGCAGGATCTCGGCGTGGTGCTCGATGACGTTGGTGCGGATCTCGCGGACGGCGGAGGTCTCCCGCCGGTCTTCGATCAGCAACCGCCCGAACGGCTTGAACATCCGTGGGATGAACACGTTGCCAGTTGACTGCATCACGGTGTTGTGGAAGGCGATGTCGGCGGCGACGAACAACTCCACGTCGTCGGTGTCGGCAGCGGTGCGCATGTCGTGCAGCTGTTCCCGCAGCTGCACGAGGTCTTCCTCGGTCCGCTTTGCGGCGGCGAGCTCGGCGGCACCGACCTCCAGTAGCCGGCGGGCGTCGATCAGGCTCCCCGACACGACCCGGCTCGACTCGGGCGAGGTCGCGGCCCGGATCATCGGATCCAGCGCGGTCCACTGCGCGGGGGCGTTGACGTAGGTCCCGCGGCCCCGCTGGATGCGCACGACGTTCTGCACCCGGAGAGCCTTGATGGCCTCCCGAACGGTCAACCGGCTGACCGGGAACTGCTCGGCCAACTCGCACTCGGAGGGCAGCGCCACCCCGGGCGGATGGGTACCGTCGATGATCGCGGCTAGCAACCGCTCGGAAAGCTCCTCCGGCAGCGACACCCCGCCCCCTAGCAAGACATCAGGTGTCCAGAACCCGGCGACTTTAAACGTCCAACCGCACCCCGTCAAGGATGTGCCGGTCCAATGAGGACGCTTCGTGGCCCCCCGGGCGGTGGGTAGTCCAGTGGGGCGCGGGTTTTGCGCACTTGGTGGGGTTTTGATGAGCGGTCGGGCTCGTGTGGTGGAGTTGCTGCGGAAGCAGCAAGCCACCGCCACTGTCGGAGACCGGAAGGCCTGCCGACTACCCGCTGGCCGACTACCCGCTGGATGGGCTGGAGCCCGTGACCCGGCTCGCCGCCCGGGCCGGGCCAGCGCGCCAACGCGTTTCGGCTGGCCGGCAAGGTGGGTTTCGTAGGGTATCCGGGGTTCCGGCTGGCGCTCAAAGGACGAGCTGGGCGAGCGGCTGTCCTCGCCGCTGGACATGTATGTCAGGAGGGTGCGGCGCTGGTCCTGTTCACCGACCCGTGGCTGTCGCCGTTGGTGAGCTCGGCCGACATCGTGCTGCCCGCCAGCGTGCAGGCATCATCCCCGTTCGACTCCGTGGTCCCGGCGCTAGCCCTGGTTGCAGCCGTGGTGGCGGCACTGGTCGACGACCTCGTCTACGACGTCGCGGAGTAGCGCCCTGGACCTGGGGCGCAGGATTCAGGCAGTGGCGAGGTAGCCCGCGAGCATTGCGTGGGCGACGTCGCGGATCCGGTCGTCCGGAGGGAGGAACGTGGGGGAGTGCAGTTGCTCCGTGCCGCCGTGGGTGCCGACGAACATCATCAGGGACGGGAATAGCTCGCAGAAGTAGGAGAAGTCATCCGATCCGGCCGAGCGCAGCTCGTCGGAGACCTGGAGCCCCAGCATTCCGAGCAGAGGGGCGGTTGCCTTCGCCAGCTCCACGTCGTTGTCCAGGATCGATTCGCCGTGCACGAACTCGACTTCGGCGCAGCAACCGTGCGCGCGGGCCGTCAGGTCTGCAACCGCGACCAGTCTCTTGTGGACGTCCGTGCGGTCGGCCGTCGTCATCGCGCGCACCGTGCCACGCGCGACGGCTTGCCCCGGAACGACATTCGCGGCCGTGCCTGCCACCAGGGTCGTCACGCTCAGCACGACTGAGGCCGTCGGGTCGACGGTCCGACTGATCATGCTCTGCAACCCGACGAGAACATGCGCGAGCGCCACCACGGGGTCGCGAGTGCGGTGCGGGTACGCGGCGTGCCCGCCCTCGCCGCGTACGGTCAGCGTGAACTCGTCTGACGAGCCGTTGACCACACCCGGCGTGCAGGACACCGTCCCCGCAGGCAGCAGCGGCTGCACATGTGCACCGATCACCGAACGGCACTGTTCTGCGTGCAGGACACCGCTTTCAGCGATCTCCTCCGCCCCGGACGGATAGGTTTCTTCGCGCGGCTGCAGTACCGCGAGCCGTGGCGCCGGGCCGCCGACCGCGTCGACGGCGCGCGCGAGTGCGATCAGCGCGGCGAGGTGCACGTCATGGCCGCACGCGTGCATCGTGCCGGGGTGCTGGGACTCCCAGTCGACTCCGGTTCGTTCGGTGATGGCGAGCGCGTCGAGCTCCGCTCGCACCGCGACGGCCGGGCCTTCGCCGCCGATCCGCAAGACTGCGGCGGTGTCGCCGATCCTGGTCACCGTTCCCGGCATGTTCGCCAGCGCCAGCTCCAGGGTGGGACCTTCGCTGCCGGACACGCAGGGCTGGGCGTGGATCTGGTGGCGAATGTCCACTGCGGACCCGAGCTGGCGGTCCAGCTCCGCGCGCAACCGGTTCACCGCTGGTCCAGGCGGTAGACGCGGCGCGCGTTGTCCTGGCCGATCATGCGGACCACC
The DNA here is from genome assembly GCF_053599315.1 of Saccharopolyspora sp. NPDC000995. Taxonomy (NCBI): domain Bacteria; kingdom Bacillati; phylum Actinomycetota; class Actinomycetes; order Pseudonocardiales; family Pseudonocardiaceae; genus Saccharopolyspora; species Saccharopolyspora sp. NPDC000995. Next base: position 7,680 of record NZ_JBSFLZ010000108.1, on the reverse strand, counting down.
CGGATCGCGTCCTCCTCGGACCACTCGTCGGCCTCGACCCACCCCGACAGGGCCTTGCGCATCCCCCGCCGCCACAGCGACGCGCCGAGGTGGTGCAGCTCCGGCGGCCCCCAGGCGTCGGAGGAGAACAGGACCTTCGCGAACGGCGCGAGCTCCAGCGATTCGGCGACCACCGCAGAGGAGCGGACCCCGCTGTAGTTGACCCCGAGCCCCACGTCGAAGTACACGTGCGGGAACACTTGGGCCAGGTATCCGGCGTTGCGGTGGAACGGGTAGCAGTGCAGGAGCATCAGGTCGACCCCGGAGGGCTCGACGAGCTTGATGAACCGCGTCAGCAGCAGCGGGTCGCAGCGGTGCAACTCGACATCGGGGTCGCCGTACCCGGCGTGCAGCTGCAACGGCAGTCCCCGGTCGACGCCCGACCACAGCAGGAACCGCAGCAGCACCGGGTCGTCCACCCGGGTGGCGCCGGACCGGAGCCAGTTCCCGGCAGAGGCAACGACTTCAGTCTCCGACGGGCGTTCCGGGTCGAAGTCGAAGCCATATCGGTAGGCGACGATGCTCTTGAGCCCGACGGCGTCGACCGTGCGCTCCGCGAGCACCGCCGGGAACCGCGACGGCAGCTCGGCGGCGCCCAACCCGGTGCGCGCGAGGTCCTCCAGCACCGCCTCCAGGCGCACGACCTGGTCGGCCCGGACGCCGGAGGCCGACGCCATCTCGCAGGGGGAGAGGATCTCGTCGCCCTTGTACCCGGTCTCAACCAGGTAGTGCCCGATGCCGCTGGCCGCCAGCAGCCGCCGGGTGACCTCCTCGGCGCCGAGCTCCTCCCGCCGCGCCACGTAGTCGGCCGCGTCAGCGTGCGCGGGCAGGCCGAGCTCCGGAGCGCACCAGCGGCGGATGGCGAAGCCCAGCTGCGAGTCGAACTGCGTCATCCATTCCGGCACCGGCCGGTCGGACTCGGTGAGCAGCATTTCCAGCGCCGACCGGTCGACCTCCCCGGCCAGCGCGCCGTGCACGTGGTGGTCCACCAGCGGCAGGCCGTCGATGACCGCCGCCAGGTCCTCAGTAGACATCCGCGATCCTCCGGGTGCGTTCCGCGTCGTCGAGTCCGTCGAGGTGCGCGAGTTCGTCGCGCTTCACCGAGAACTGCGTGGCCAGCAGCTTCGGGTAGAACCACGATCGCACCACATCATCGGACTCCAGTGCCTCCAGTGCCTCCAGTGCCTCCAGCGCCGATTCGAGCGAGTCGGGCTGCGCTGGCACCCCGGCGAGATCGGCCTCGGTGGCATCCTCCGGCCATACCGTCGACTCGTCGTACTCCGAGGTCAGGCCCGCCAACCCGACCCGGAGCAGCGTTTTCGTCGCCCACCTGCGCGATCTCGCCCGGGCTGACCGGCTGGTCGGTCCCGCGCGGTGGCACGCTCGGCCTGCGGGGCCTGGGCGGCGAGTTGGGCGGTCAACCGCTCGCCGATCCGCTGGGCCGGCCCGGGGCGACCAGCAGCACGACAGTGCCGGCGAGACACCAGGCCCGGCTATCCACGGGAGTTGGAGGACGGCGAGGCGCCCCGCAAAGGACACAACTCATCGGACTCAAGAGCTGCTGTGGCGACCGGAAGCGCCAACGAGCCGCTGATCAGCCGAAACGTCAGACTCCGCCGGACACCTGCGGGGCGGTCGAATGACCATGCGTGATGAACGACACGATTTGGCCATCGACCCCGCCGATAAGCATCCTTTCTGGATGATCCGGGCGCTGGTTCGAGGGCTTGCCGGGGGCTGATCGCCGGGCCCTTCGCATGGCCGAATTTCGCAGCTCGGCCCGATTTGCACGCGTCGCCGCCCCCGGCGACGGCCGGGTCGGGGCCGGGGGCGGCGGCCAGGGTGGGGCCGGAATCCGGGCGTTGCGGGCGTTTGGCTGTGGTCCTCGACGTACTGACTGGTTGGTATGGGTGTGGTACTCCTGGTGGACCGCCCAGGTCTGGGCGCGCTTTGGAGGTGTGGTCATGGCTAATTCGCGGCACGAATGGATGGAGCCGGGGGCATACGAAGTCGCGCCTGGCGTGCACCGGATCCCGCTGCCCCTTCCCAACGACGGCCTGCGCGCAGTGAACGTCTACGCGATCGCCGACGGCGACACGCTGACCCTCATCGACGGCGGTTGGGCGCTGGAGGAGTCGCGCGAACAACTCGCCGCCGCGTTGCGCGGGATAGGCGCCGGACTTGGCGACATCAGCCGCTTCCTGGTCACCCACGCGCACCGCGACCACTACACCCAGGCCGTGGCGCTGCGGCGCGAGTACGGCTCCAAGGTGCTGCTTGGCGAGGACGAGCAGCACACCATCCGCACCCTGATGGACCCGGAGCACAAGCCGCTGGCCAAGCAGATCGAGCTGCTCACCGAATGCGGCGCGAAGCCGGTGCGCGACGCGGTCGTGGCCGCCCGCGAGGACGGCCCGCGCGGCCCGCACTTCTGGGAAGAACCCGACGAGTGGATCGGGAACTCCACCGACATCACCCTCGCCGACCGGCCCCTACGCGCCGTGGCCACGCCGGGCCACACCCGCGGGCACCTGGTGTTCATCGACGACGCCGCCGAGCTGATGTTCGCCGGCGACCACGTGCTGCCGCACATCACGCCGTCCATCGGCTTCGAGCAGACCCCCAGCGAGGTTCCGCTGCGCGACTACCTCGCGTCGCTGCGGCTCGTCCGCGCGATGCCCGACATGCGGCTGCTGCCCGCGCACGGGCCGGCCACCGACAGCGTCCACCAGCGCGTCGACGAACTCCTCGACCATCACGACACCCGACTGGACGCGACCGCCGCCGCCATCGAGAAGGGCACGAGCACCGCGTACGAGGTGGCTCGGGCGTTGACCTGGACCCGCCGCGCGCGGACCTTCGACGAACTCGGCGATCCCTTCAACCAGATGATGGCGGTGCTGGAAACCGCCGCCCACCTGGATGTGCTCAGCCTGCAGGGGAAGCTCATGAAGGAGATGGTCGAAGGGGTCGTGCACTACTCGCTGGCCTGACGGGTGCGGACCGGGAACGGCAGCACGCACACGGCGGGCACGCCGCCGACGATAGCCAGCGTGCCGTAGCTCGTCTAAGCCATCACCCGCCGCTAGTCAGACCGGCCGTCGCGCCGGACAGCGAGACTGCCAAGTCGACCCGGCCCTGCCGCGGGCCCGGTTCGCCAGCCGCGCGGCGTCGCTGACCCATCGCCGTTTCGCCGACTAAGCCGAGATTCCAGCCCGAGGCCGAGCAGTCCCAGCCCGAGGGCCGGCCCGGCGACGGACGGCGCCGGGGCTAACGCCGCGACGAGTCCGGCTTCCAGCACCGACAGCATCGCCACCTGGTCAGGACGAGAGCCGACGCGCCGATAACCAATCCAGCGAGCGAGGGGTGCCCGCGGGCTGCGCCGGGCCGGAATCGGGTGTGGCGGCCAGTGCTCGCGCGGTCAGCAGCGGATCAACGCGCGTCCGCGGCGGGCGTGATCCGCCAGGCCGGCGCCCGCGCATCGGGCCTGCAGGTTCGTCGCCGTTCCCGCGCGCCGTAGGGCAGGAACGAGCTCAGCAGCAGAACGGGGTTGTCCAGCAGGATCGCGGCCACGATCCCGAGTGCGCCGAGAGCGCCGATGGCATAGCCGACGCGAGGCCGTGGCGGCGGCCGCCGCGTTGCGACAACTGGCCGATCAGCAGCGATGTCCCGGCGGCTCCGACCGTGAACGGCGCGCTGGTGATGCCTGCCCAGCGCTTTGATTCGAGCATGTCCTCGGCCAGCAGCGCCCCGACGACCGCACCGGAGGACAACCCGACGCCTGCCAGGACCTGCGAGCACACCGACGCCCGGATCATCCTTCGCTGCACTTGTTGTCTGGTTCAGGTGGCGGCGCTCGTGGTCAGATCGTCATCGACGGCCACTCCCGGTCACCGGCCCGCGGCAGGTATCGGCGGACGGGTGCGGAGGGGGCGCGACGCGGCAGCATGGTCATTGTCATACCTCCCGCCATCGCCCGGGCCACCTTCCGTAATCGCCGGATGTTGCTGTGCGTGCAAGAAAATCACCCGGTCGCCGCGTACGGTGACGATCCCCGGCGTGCAAGGCTGTAGGGGGTCCTTCCGGGGCTTGAGGCAATTGGGGGGCGGGTACCTCGTTGGGGTCGAAGGGAACGTCGCTAGGAGCTCGTCATGTTGAGCAGGCACGAGCGGGACAGGTTGGCGGAGATCGAATCCGCGCTGGTGTCCGGTGATTCTTGGCTGGCGGAGAAGTTCGACCGGTTCGACGGTGGTCGGAGCTGGGGCGGAGTACGCCGGGTCCTGTTGTTCCTGATGCTTGCCCTCGTGGCGTTGTTGGCGTTTTTGGCGTTGTTGTGCCTGGTGAGCGGGCTGGTGCTGAGCTCGATCACGTTGGCCCTGACCGCCGTTGCGGGCGTCGTCGGCGTTTGGTGGCACGCCAGTCGGAAACGGCACCGATGAGATCCTGGTTGTCTTATGTGGACGATTCACGGAGTCGCGTGCGGGAGTGCTTGTAGCACCGTGTCGGGCTCGACGAAGACGCCATCGGGCAGGCTGTCGATGCGTTCCAGGTGCGCCGCCGGCGCGCCCAGGGCGACGCACTGCTGGTAGATCTCCTGCTTGGTGGCGGGGAAGTGCACGTGGCAGAGGAACCTGAGCAGTTCTCCGCGGTCGGGTACGGGCATCTTCGCTCCCGCCGGTCGAGCCGGTCGTGTCGACAACCGACTACCCATGCCGCGTGGCAGGCACACGCGGTGCCGCGATGACCGGGCGGCTGTTCCGGGTGGGGCGGTTGGGTGCCCACACCGCTGGCGGAGATGGCGGAAAGCCCTGGTGAGCACGCTTTCCGAATCGGGCCTGCGGGCGTCCTGGTGGCGCTGTGCGGCACCGAGATCACCAGCTGGGGGCGTGCTGTTCTACGCCTTCCCCGTGCTGGCGCCGACGATCAGCGCGGCCACCGGCTGCTGGTCGCTCGCCGTGCTGACGGTTTTCGACGTGTCAGATCTCGCGGCGCTTGCCGGTGGACGGGTCGAGCGGTGGCTGGACCGCCGGGCCACGCCCGATGATGACGGCGGGTTCGGTGCTGGCCCTTCCGACGTTGATCGGCGTCGCCTCCGGGTTTGGTACTTCGCCGCCTGGATCATCGCCAGCTTCCGGTCTCCGGAGTGCTATGCCCGGCGTTCACCGCCCTGACGAGGTGGTGGGGCCCGGGCGCGGACCGCCCGTGACTCCTCGTCGCGGGGCTGGCGAGCCCTGTGTTCGCGCCGCCGCTGAGGCCTTCCTCAAACGCACACCCGGACTGGCGGATGACCTACGTCGTGCTCGCGGTGGTCTTCGGCCTGATCACGATTCCCGCGCACGCGTTCGGCTTGCGCGGCGACTGGCCGGACGTCGCTCGGACCGAGCAAGCTCGGCACGACACCGGTCCAGGTGGCCATCGCGTCGTCGCCGTGGGGCGCTGCGGTGCTGGTGGAGCTGGTCGGCGGCTACTCGGCGTGTTCGCGGTGCTGGCAACGCTCGCCGGGTCCGCCGCGCTGATCTCCATGGCGTCGGGGGCCCGCAAGAGCTCCTTGATCATCCACAGTGGTCAGGTGCCGGCCATCTCCCGGGCCGCGATGGCGATGGCGGATGCGTCGATGCCCGCCTGCCCCAATAGCTCGGCCGGGGTGCCGGAACCGGGCATGCCGCGCACCGCCAGCACGCGCACCGGGGCGCCGGTGCCCGCCAGGGCGCTGAGCACGGACTCCCCGAGGCCGCCCTCCGGCCAGTGGTCCTCGGCGGTGATCAGCCCGCCGGTCTCGGCGGCGGCCCGGCGCAGCGCCTCGGTGTCCACCGGTTTGATCGAGTACAGGTCGATGACGCGGGCCTGGATTCCTTCCCGGGCAAGCGTTTCCGCCGCGCTGAGCGCCTCGTGCAGGGTGATGCCCGCGCCGACGAGCGTGACGTCGTCGCCGTCGCGCACCACCCGCGAGCCGCCGATGGGGAAGTCCTCACCCGGCTCGTAGATCACCCGCGTGGCGCCGCGGGTGGTCCGCACGTAGCTGATCCCGCTCCGGTCCGCCATCTCCTCGACCAGCCGCACGGTTTGGTTGGCGTCGCACGGGTAGAGCACCGCGCTGCCGTGTACCGCGCGGAACGCCGCGAGGTCCTCCAGCGCCATCTGCGATGGCCCGTCCTCGCCGATGGACACTCCCGCGTGCGAGCCCATCAGGCGCAGGTTCGCCCGGCTCACCGCGGCCATCCGGATGAAGTCGTAGGCGCGCGTGAGGAACGCGGCGAACGTCGAGGCGAACGGCACCCAGCCGCGCACCTGCATGCCGATCGCCGCGGAGATCAGCTGCTGCTCGGCGATGTACATCTCGAAGTAGCGGTCCGGGTGGGCATCGCGGAACAGCTCCGCGAACGTCGAGTTCGACACCTCGCCGTCCATCGCCACCACGTCGCCGCGTCGATCGCCGAGGGCGCGCAGCGCCTCGCCGTAGGCCTTGCGGGTGGCGACCTCGGTGCCGAGCTCGAATGCGGGCAGCCCGCCGCCGGTCACCGGGAAGACGTGGGGCGTCTCGTCGCTGGTCGGCTTGGCGTAGTTGACCCGCAGGTCGCGGATGCCGCCGAGCTCGCGGATCGCCTCGTCGGGGTGCACCAGCGGCTTGCCGTGGAAGCCCGGCTTGTCCTCGACCTCGGCGACGCCCTTGCCCTTCTTGGTGGCCGCCAGCACGGCGACCGGTCGCCCGTCACCGACCTCGGCATCCTTTAGCGCCTCTTCGATCTGCCCCGGATCGTGGCCGTCGATCTCAATGGTTCGCCACCCGGCCGCGATCGCCCGGGCGGCGTAGGCGTCGAGGTCCCAGCCGTGCATCGTCTGCCCGGTCTGGCCAAGCCGGTTGACGTCGATCAGCGCGATGAGGTTGTCCAGCTGCTCGTGCCCGGCGTGCTCCAGCGCTTCCCAGACCGAACCCTCGGCCATCTCGCTGTCGCCGCAGAGCACCCACACCCGGTACGGCAGCCGGTCCAGCCGCTGCGCCGCGAGGGCCAGGCCCACCCCGATCGGAACCCCCTGCCCGAGCGAGCCGGTCGCGACGTCGACCCAGGGCAGCAGCGGCGTCGGGTGGCCCTCCAGGCGGCTGCCGAACTTGCGGAAGGTGAGCAGCTCGGCGTCGTCGATCGCGCCGACCGCCTTCAGGCACGAGTAGTACAGCGGCGAGGCGTGGCCCTTGGAAAAGATCAGGTGGTCGTTGCGCGGATCGTGCGGCTTTGTGAAATCCAGTCGCAGGTGGCCGTCCAGCAGCGCGGCCATCACGTCGGCGGCGGACATGGACGACGTGGGGTGTCCGGAGCCGGCGGCGCTGCTGGCGCGCACGGAGTCGATCCGCAGCTGCTGCGCCAACTCGAAGCGGAAGGTCAGATGGTTCATGCCACCGGAGTTGCCCGCGGACACCACCGGCGAAACTCGGGCCGATTCCGGTCTGGTTCCGCAGGTGGCGCCAACCTCAGCCGCGAGTCCGTTCGGGGGTTACGACGCCGAGACGGACTCGCGGCCGTTGACCTGCGAAAACATGCGCAAGCGCAGTGGGCACGCGGGTGTTCGACCGGCCGGTCGTACACCCCCCGTGTGAGGTGGGGTTGGGGTTGGTCATGCCGGATTGCGTGCGCTTGTTAACCTCGG